>CAYMLC010000018.1:7853-18602 GCA_964390765.1 uncultured Nitrospirales bacterium | reverse complement strand
GCCGCAGGTCGAGCTGGTGCGTGCCGTTCAGAACACCTACCTGCTCGCGCTGGTCGCCGTCTTCGTGGTCACCCTCAGGCTCATGGTCTACTTCATCTACAAGACGCTGCGCCCGCTCAAGGAACTGTCCGATTCGATTGCCGCCCTGCCCAGTGGCGACCTGCGCCCGCTGGCCACGCGCCGCGCCGCCGGCGAAGTGCGCGCGCTCGAAGAGACCTTCAACGGCATGCTCGATTCACTGCGCGAGAAGGAACTGGTAGAGGTCAAGCTGCGCCAGGCCCAGCGCGCGTCTTCGCTGGGCAATCTGGCGGCCGGGGTGGCACACGACGTGCGCAACCCGCTCAACGCGATCAAGCTGATCACCAGCCACACGCTCGACCTGCTGGATGGCGACGCCAAGAGCGCGGCCGCCGCGCGCCAGTTGCACACCATTCGCAAGGAAGTCGGAAGGCTCGAAGACATCGTCTCGAACTTCCTCTCGCTGGCGAAGGACACCGAGCTGAAGCCCGAGGCCTGCGCCATCGATCCGCTGCTGCACGACTGCATCGAGCTGGTGCGGCGCGATGCACACGCTCGCGGGATTCGCCTGCTCAGTGAATTGCGCGCGGGCGACCTGTCGCTCTGGGCCGACCCGCAGGCGCTCACCCGGGCGGTGCTCAATGTGCTGATCAATGCAATGGAGGCGTGTCCGGCCGGTGGGCGGGTGCGCGTCTTCTCGCGGCGCAACGGCGCCCAGTGCGAAATCGAGCTCCGCGACGACGGGCCCGGCCTGCCCGATACCGTGGCCGAGCATGTGTTCGAGCCCTACTACTCGACCAAGGTCAATGGCACGGGCCTCGGCCTCGCCATTACGCGCGGCATCGTGGAAGAGCACGGTGGCCAGATCGAGTTGTACAGCAATCCCGGGCAGGGGGTGCAGGTTCTCATCACCCTGCCGGTCGAGGCGGCCGTAACATGAGCACCCCGCCGCACGCGCGCGTGCTGGTGACGGAGGACGACGCCACCCAGCGCGACATCATCGGCGATATTCTCACGCAGTCGGGCTATGCCGTGCTGCGTGCCGCGTCGGCCGCGCAGGCCATCGACACCCTCGAACGCGAGACGGTCGACCTATTGCTCACCGACCTGCGCATGCCCGAGCGCGATGGGGTCGCCCTGCTGCGCGATGTGAAGCGGCTGCGCCCCGAGACCGAAGTGGTGGTGATGACCGCCCACGCGACGGTGGCCACGGCGGTCGACGCAATGAAGGAAGGGGCGGCGGACTATCTGGAGAAGCCCTTCGACAAGGACCAGCTGCTGCTGACGGTGCAGCGTGCGGTCGAGCGCCGCCAACTGCTGGCCGAGAACCGGCAGCTGCGCGAACTGGTGGCGGTCAGCAGCGCGTTGGGCAACATCGTGGGTGAAAGCCCGCCCATGCAAGACGTGTTCGACCGCATCACCCGGGCGGTGCGCGTCAACAGTACGGTGCTGGTGCAGGGCGAATCGGGCACGGGCAAGGAACTCGTGGCGCGGCACATCCACTTTGCCGGCGCACGCCAGCACAAGCCCTTTGTGGTGGTGAACTGTGCCGCCATTCCGGACAGCCTGGTCGAGAGTGAATTGTTCGGCCACGAGAAGGGCGCCTTCACCGGCGCCGCGACCAGCCGCGCGGGCAAGTTCGAAGCGGCGGAGGGCGGCACCATCTTCCTCGACGAGATTGGCGACATGCGGCTCGAGAGCCAGGCCAAGCTCTTGCGTGTGCTGCAGGATGGCGTGGTCGAACGCGTGGGCAGCAACACCCCACGCCAGGTGGATGTGCGCGTGATCGTGGCCACCAACCGTGCCCTGCGCGAGCGCGTGGCCGAGGGCGCGTTCCGCGAAGACTTGTACTATCGCCTGGAAGTGCTGCCGATCGAGCTGCCGCCCCTGCGCGAGCGCATGCAGGACCTGCCGCTCTTGCTGGGCCACTTCCGCGACAAGCTGAGCGCGAAGCTGGGCATCGAGCCGCCGCGCATCGCGCCCGATGTGGTCGAAGCGCTGCGCCGGTACCGTTGGCCGGGCAACGTGCGCGAACTCGAGCATACGCTCGAGCAATTGTTCATTCTCAGCGATGGCGACATCACGGTCGAGCATCTGCCCGAAAAGTTCCGCACCCGCCAGCCGGTCAGCGGCGCCTTCGTGCTGCCGCCCGGCGGCATTGTGCTGGAAGACCTCGAGCAAGACCTGATCCGCCAGGCGCTCGAAGCGAGCGGCGGCCGCATCAAGGAGGCCGCAGAACTGCTGGGCCTCAGCTACAAGACCTTGCAGTACCGGCTGAAGAAGCACGACATTCAACGCTGACCGGGGCCGGCGGCGCTCACCCCCTCCCGCGTCTCGCGTGAGCCCTCGCGCCGCGGACCCGCGAGACCGTCGCACAAGACCGCGACCATCAGGCCGAGCCCATAAGACCAAAGATGTAAGACCTTGCAACGCGGGCCGTTGTCGGGCATACTACGCGTCTGACTCGCGCGCATCGGGCGTGGCGAGACAGCAAGCAGGAGCACCGGCTCCTCACCCGGCCACGCGTCCGGTGCCTTGTGCGCGGTGCAGTGCGACGGGTTCAACCGCAACACGCGGGCGTAGTGTATCTATCGCCGCGGCGGCAAGCTGGTGCTTCCGCCGCGGTCTTTTTTTGCCGCCGTAACCGCCGCGATGGGCGCAGCGGAGCGGCCACCCGGAACGACAGGAGGGCGCGTCGATTTCTCGAGGCACCATGCAACAGCAGACTGAGCGGATTCGAATCAACGAAATGATACGCGCGCGGCAGGTGCGCGTCATCGATGAAGAGGGCGAGCAGCTGGGGATCATGAGTCCCCAGGATGCCATGCGCGAAGCCGGCGAGCGCGAACTCGATTTGGTCGAGGTCGCGCCGAAGGCCAACCCGCCCGTGTGCCGCATCATGGACTATGGCAAGTACCGCTATCAGCAGAGCAAGCGGGCCAAGGAATCCAAGAAGCACCAGCACACGGTATCACTCAAAGAGATTAAGTACCGGCCGAAGATCGACAAGCACGACTTCGACTACAAGACCAATCACGTGCGCACCTTCCTGGTGGAAGGCAACAAGGTACGCGTGACGATCATGTTTCGTGGGCGCGAAATGGCGCACCCCGAATTTGGCCGGGACATTCTGGGCCGTGTCGTCGAGGCGACCGCGGACCTGACGAGCGAGCGGGTGGACGCTTCGGGCGCGCGGCTGGAAGGCCGCAACATGAGCATCGTGCTGACCCCCTCGAAGCAGGCGGTGGCGGCAGCAGCCAAGGCGGCGGAAGCCAAGGCCAATGCGGGCAAGGGCGGCGATGATAAGGGTGGCGAAGACAGGGTTGGTGATGACAGGGTTGGGGATGACAGGGTTGGTGAAGACTTGGCCCCTGAAGGGAAGGCCGCGGAAACGGCGGCCAGCCACGACGCCGGGGTAACGCCCGACGCCGAGGCGACGCCCGACACCACGCCCGAGACGGCACCCGAGGCGGCGCCTGAAGTGGCGGCGGCCGAGACACCCAAGGGCGAAGACGAAGCCTGAGTCTACCGCGATGGCCCGAATCCGCGCGTGGCGCACCTGGCGCCGCGCCCTGGAAGTATTGAAGTAAGAGTCTGCCCTGTTGCGTGCGCCCGGGCGCGCGCCGGAAGGAGAGCGATATGCCGAAGCAAAAGACCAATCGCGCCGCGGCCAAGCGTTTTTCGGCCACGAAGACCGGCAAGCTGAAGCGGCACAAGGCGTACAAGCGCCACTGCCTGACGCAGAAGTCGCCGAAGCGCCGCCGCAACCTGCGCCAGGCCACGGTACTGAGCGGGCCGGACGAGCGCCGCGTGAAGGCGATGCTGCCGCACCTCTAGGCTGAACCGCACCACGACGACAGGCCAGGCGCCACACCGGCGCCACGGAGAACCACGCGCCCCCGCGGCGCACTGACCAGGGAGACCGAGCCATGCCCCGCTCTACCAATAAGCCCGCCTCGCGCGAGCGCCGCAAGAAGATTATCGAACGCGCCAGCGGCTATCGCGGTTCCCGCCACAAGCTGTTGAAGGTGGCGCGCAAGGCCGTCGACCGCGCGGGCCAGTACGCCTTCAATGATCGCCGCAAGCGCAAGAACGACTTTCGCAAGCTGTGGATCGCGCGCATCAACGCGGGCTGCCGGGCGCATGGCATCAGCTACAGCCGCTTCATGTGCGGCCTGCGCCAGGCAAACATCGACGTGAACCGCAAGATGCTGGCCGAGATCGCCGCGACCGACGAGGCCAGCTTCGGCCAGATCGTCGAGCGGGCGAAGGCCGCCCTCGACACCAACTGAACACGATGCGCATCGTTCCCGCCGTAGACATTCGCGGCGGCCGTTGTGTGCGTCTGCTGCAGGGCGACTACGCACGCGAGACGGTCTTTGCCGAAGACCCGGTGGCGCAGGCGCAAACGTGGTGGGAGACGCTGGGCACGGGCCTCGTGCATATCGTCGACCTCGATGGCGCCAAGGCCGGCCGCTGCCAGATTCTGCCCGTGCTGCGCGCGCTGGCCGAGGCCGGTATCGCCTATGAAATCGGCGGCGGCCTGCGCGACCGCACCGCCGTCGACGAGGTGATTGCGGCCGGCGCCGCGCGCGCGATTCTGGGCACCGCGGCCTGGCGCGACCCGCAACTGCTGCACGCGTTGTGCGCGGCCTACCCCGGGCAGATTGTGGTGGGCATCGACGCGCGCGACGGCTACGTCGCGCTGAGCGGCTGGACCGAGATAACCGATACGCTGGCCATCGGCTTTGCACAGACCGTGGCCGAAGCCGGCGCCGCGCGCATTATCTATACCGACATTGCGCGCGACGGCATGATGCAGGGTCCGAATTTGAGCCAGACCGCGCAAGTGGCCGAGGCCGTGCCCATCCCCGTCACGCTGTCGGGGGGCATCAGCCGCCTCGATGATCTGCGCCAGGCGCGTGCGCTCGAAGCCAGCGGCGTCGACGAGATCATTGTGGGCCGCGCGCTCTACGAAGGCGCCTTCTCCCTCGCCGATGCGGTGGCGGCGGTCCGCATCGCGGCATGACGTTTCGCTACCCGCGCGTGCTGATCGTGGGCGTCGGCCTGCTCGGCGGGTCGCTCGGGCTTGCGCTGAAGGCGCGCGGTATCGCGCAGCAGGTGGTGGGCGTGGGGCGGCGCACCGCCAGCCTCGATACCGCCCGCGCCATGGGGGCCATCGACGAGGCCTCGCTCGACCTGGCCGCGGCCTGCGCCGATAGCGCGCTCGCCATTGTGTGTACGCCGGCCGCCCAGGCCCAACGCGACCTCGATACCCTGCGCGCACACCTGCCCGCGGATGCGATTGCGACGGATGTAGCCAGCACGAAAGCCGCGCTGTGCGCACATGCCGCTGCCACGTGGCCGGCGCCGCGCCGCTTCGTGGGCAGTCACCCCATGGCCGGCAGCGAGAAGTGGGGACCCGAACACGCCCACGCCGATTTCTACCAAGACAGCGTCTGCCTGGTTGAAGAGGCGCCCGGTATCGACCCGCAGGCCGCCCGCGCGATCGGCGATCTTTGGACTGCGCTCGGCGCGCGTGTCGTGCCCATCGACCCCGTCCAACACGACGACATGCTGGCGCGCACCAGTCATGTGCCGCATGTGGCCGCGGCCGCGCTGGCAGTGGTCGCAGGGCGCGGCGGCGATGTGCGCCACCTGGCCGGCAATGGCCTGCGCGATACCACACGCATTGCCGCGGGGCGCCCTGAACTCTGGCGCGATATCTGTCTGACCAATCGCGACGCGGTGCGCGCCGGCCTGCACGAGGTGCGCGCGTGGCTCGACGCGTTCGACCGCGCCCTGGCTGACGGCGACGCCGACACGCTGGAGCGACTGCTGGCGGAGGGTGCCCAGGCCCGCGCGCAGCTGGACGCACCCCAGGCATGAAGGGCGCCTTTATCACCTTCGAAGGCGTCGAGGGTTGCGGCAAGAGCACGCAAATCGCCGCGGTGCAGGCGCGGTTCGAGGCGGCGGACCACCGTGTGCTGGTGCTGCGCGAACCGGGCGGCACGCCCGTGGGCGAGGCGATTCGCGATATCCTGCTGGACCCCGCCCATGAGATGGCGCCCCTGGGCGAGTTGCTGCTCTACGAAGCAGCGCGGGCCCAGCTGGTGCATGCCCGTATCGCGCCCGCTCGCGCCTCGGGCCAGACGGTGTTGTGCGACCGATTCTTCGATTCGACTACCGCTTATCAGGGCGCTGCGCGCGGGCTCGACCCCGGCGTGGTGGCACACCTCAACCAACTGGCCGCCGGCCCGTGCGTGCCGGATCGCACCTACCTCTTCGACTTGCCGGCTGCCGACGGGCTGGAGCGTGCCCGGGCGCGGGGCCGCCGCGACCGTATCGAGCGCGAAGCGCTGGCCTTTCACGAGGCCGTACGCGCCGGCTTTCTCGACATTGCGGCGGCGGCACCCGAACGGGTGTGCGTGATCGACGCGCGCCAATCCATCGAAGCGGTGACCGCGGCGGTCTTCACGGACCTGCAGGCGCGCGGCCTGGCGGGCTAACCCGGCGGCGCGATGCCCAACCGCGCGAGGGCGGCGTCGGCCGCTTCGGCCCAGCCCCGATTCGCCGCAGGGCTTGCCGGACTCGGGTGCGGCATGCGCCCGATACGCAAGGGCGTCTCCGGGCCCAGCACGGCACGCAGCCGCTGCTCGGCGAAGCCCCCCACGCCCAGCGCATAGCGTGGCGCCAGCGCGCGCACGAGCTGTCCCAGCGCGCGGTCGCACACCGCGTACAGCGCATCACGCTCGACTGCGGGCAGCTTGTCCGGCGTGATGTTGCGGCCGGTCTCGCCCATGAAGGCGAGGGGGCAGTAATTCCAAACGAAGAAGCGGGCGAAGAACACCTCGGGCGTACCGGCGTGCGCTGCGGCCCACCCCCACAGGCGCCGGCCGCTCACTTCACTGCGCGCACAGGCAAAGCCCTGTACGGGTCGCTTCGTGTGCTCGCGGGGGGGGCGTGCGACGCGCCCCGCAACGTTCAGCCAGTCGCGTACGTGCGCCACCTCGCCAAAGGGAATGCCCGTCTGTGCCATGCCGAAGGGGCCCGGATTCATGCCGAGCAAGAGCACCTCTTTGGGCGCGGCGCCGTAGCGCTTCAGGTAGGCGTGCAGCGGTGCGCGCGCATAGTCCATCGGGTTGTAGACATGTGTAACCGGTGGCGCGAAAGACAGGGCACCCGCGGCGCGTGCCAGTTCATTGGCGATGCGGACAAGACTCACCGGCGCGCGGCACTAGTCCATCATGCGGGCGAAGCGCATCTCGAGCGAGACGCGCGTCAGGTCGTCGTTCAGATTCTTCGCCCCGCCGTGAATGGTGTATGGCGAAAAGACCAGCACCTCGCCCGGGCCGGGGTTCGGCCGCACCATGCGCAGGTTCCCCTCGCGCGTGCCCGTAACCGAGGGTACGCCATAAGTAATGCCATCGGCCTGCGCGGTGCCCGGCGTACGCTCGATGTCCGCCTCGCTCCACAGGTGGCTGCCGGGTGCAATCGGCAGCGAGCTGCGTTCGTTGCTGCCGGCCAGCGGCGCATAGATGTTGATGAGGTGGCGCAGGTGGTCCAGCCACACATCGCGGTGCGGCGGATTGTTGTCGCCGCTGCGCGGACGCACCACGCGAATGTTGAAGCGGTCGGTCATCAGCGTGGCGTTGCAAATCTGCGAGATACGCTCGACCACGGGCCAGAGGTCCACGCGGTCCGCGTATTCGGCCATGTGAAACGGCTTGCGAATGACCTCGATGAAGTCGTGGTGTATCTGCGGTGTGAGGCCGGGCAGCGCGTGATACCGGTTCCAGTCGATCGGGCCGTCGACCTCCAGCCCGCTCGCAGCCAGGGCATCCTGCAGGACGCCCGACACGCTGCCCCAGAAGCGGTCGAAGTCGGCCTCGTTGAGAAACGGCGCCACGGTGTAGCCCGGCGCGTGCCAGGGCAGGCCGGCCGTCAGGTCCATGTCCTCCGACAACATCACGTAGTCATCGCCGAAACTGAACGGCCCCTCGACATCCATCGCGATGTCTTCGCCGTCGATCTCGTAGACGACCCGCTTTACGATCTGCTGACTCATGCGGATGCGCCCTTGGTGCTGCGGCCTATTCGCCGCCTGCTTGCTGCTTGCCGCCCCGGGCCTTGCTCGCACGCTTCCGGCCCGCAGTCTTCTTGCCCGTGCTCTTCCGGCCCGCGCTCTTCTTCGCGGCAGTGTTCTTAGAGGCACTATTCTTGGAGGAACTATTCTTGGAGGCACTATTCTCTGAGGAACTGCCCCTAGAGGCGCTGTGCTTCTCCGAACTATTCTTCGTCGAACTATCCTTGGCGGCCGGCTTGGCGGCTGCGCTCTTCTTGGGGGCGCGCTTCCGGGTGGTGCCTCGGTCGGCCGCGCTGGCTGCGGTGCTGCCACTCGCCGCGCCGCTGTTGTTGTTCGCTGCCTTCGCGGCCCGCGCATTCTTGGCCGCGGTATTCTTGGCGGCGCGCTTTCTGGCCGAGGCCCCCTTGCCGGCCGCTTCCGCCGCGGCCATCTGCCGGCCCCGCGCGATAAACGGATCCTCGGCGGGGATCGGTGCTTCCGCATCGGCTGCAGTCGGGTGGTGGTAGGCGCCCTCGCCCGTGCTCGTGGCCGGCCGTTCGCTGTCGTAGAAGGGGTCCGGGCCCGCTTGCCCGGCCTTCACCGCTGCCTGTCCCGGTGCCAGTGCTTCGAGCCGCGCCAGGTCTTGCCCGGCAATCTGTCCATAGCGGGTGTGGGGCGCGCGCTCATACACCTTGTGCAGCGTGGCGATCGCCGCAGCCGGTTCGCCCAGGTGCAACTCGTACAGCTTCGCGCTCTGGTATTGCGCCTCGGCCCAGACCGAGGGCGCCTCCACATTTTGTGCGGCCACCTGCTCGCACAGGCGCAGGGCCTCGCGCGGGCGGTCGACCGACTTGAGGAGCCGCACCGCCTCGAACATCGCGTGGGCTTCGTCGGTATGGTAGCGGCGGTACATGGCCACCGCGCCTTCGATGTCGCCGCGCAGCGCCAGCCGGCGTGCGGCAGCGAACTCGGACGGGTCTTCAATGACGGCACCGAAGGGGCTGATCCGGTCGACCGTACGCACGGCGAAGGCGTTGGCCAGGGTCCAGGTGAAGTATGCCATCGGCACGAGGCCGAACAGCAGACACCAGAACAGCACCGTAATCTGGCGCAATTCGGGCGTGGTGCTGAAGAAGGTCCAGGTGACGCCCGCATACAGGGCAACAGCCGCGGCCAGCATGAGGAAGGCCGCCACGGCCGGCATGGTCTCGTGGCCGCGCTGCCAGAACGACTTGATGATCTGTCCGGCCGCCAGCAGTTGCCCGACCACGGCCGCCAGGATCAGAAATTCCCACCATGTCGGATAGTAGACCATGCGCCTCTCTGGCACGGCCTGCTCGCCCGGCCCCCGCCGCCAGGTGCACGTGCCTGGATTGAGTATAGACGCGGGTCTGAAGACCGTCAAACGTGAACCGCGTTTTTCGCGAAATTGGTGTGCAATCGCAGCCGTGAGCGAGAGCATGGTACAGTCGGTAGAGTGCCGGGTTCAGGGGCGGCGGCCACGGCGACAGGAAGGATATCCGCATCTCATGGCGAAACGTGCCGTGCTCGACGACGCGCACCTGCGCGCCGTTCCGCTGAGTACCCTGCAGGACCGGCTGGTCGAGCTGCTCGACAACGAAGACGACAACAGCATCGCCGACGCGGTGGACCTGTTGATCAGCCAGGCGGCCTATCACGGCGCGAGCGACTTGCACCTCGAACCGTGGCAGGAATTTCTCTCGCTGCGCTATCGCATCGACGGCATGTTGCAGCAGGTAGCGCTGCTGCCGCGCGAGCACCAGGCCAAACTGACCGCGCGGGTCAAGGTGCTGGCCGATCTCGTGGTCTACCGCAAGGATGTGCCGCAGGACGGCCGCATCGATCTCGAGCGCACGTCGTGCGGGCGGCCGATGCGTGTGTCTGTGATTCCCACGGTGAAGGGCGAGAACACGGTGCTGCGCCTCCTGGGCGATACGCAGGCGCTCTATACCCTCGAGACGCTGGGCTTTCAGCCCGGTGTGACCGAACAATTGCGGCAGACCCTGGCGCGCGCGCAGGGCACCTTTCTGCTCACGGGACCCAGCTCGAGCGGCAAGACGACGACCATCTATACCCTGCTGCGCGAGATGATGCGCATGCAGCAGAACGCCACGAACATTGTGACCATCGAAGACCCGGTCGAGTGTACGCTCGACAAGATTGCGCAGATTCAGGTGAACCCGCACGTGGACTTCACGTTTGCCAATGCGCTGC
Organism: uncultured Nitrospirales bacterium; assembly: GCA_964390765.1. Lineage (GTDB taxonomy): Bacteria > Hydrogenedentota > Hydrogenedentia > Hydrogenedentales > JAGMZX01 > CAYMLC01. The sequence goes on along the minus strand of CAYMLC010000018.1, from coordinate 8,284 downwards.
GCAACATCCTGCGGCAGGACCCCGAGGTCATTATGGTGGGCGAGATCCGCGACATGGACACCGCGCGCATGGCGGTGCAGGCCGGGCTGACAGGCCACTTCGTGATTTCGACCATTCACAGCGGCACCGCGGCCGGCGTGTTTACGCGGCTGCTGGACATGGGCATCGAGCCGTTTCTGGTGGCCAGCGCGGTCACGGGTGTGCTGGCGCAGCGGCTGGTGCGGCTCAACTGTCCGCGCTGCGCCGCGGGCTATGCGCCCGACCCCGTGGCCCTGGCGGCCTTCGACCTGCCGGAGGACGGCCACTACGTACGCGGTACAGGCTGCGACACGTGCCTCGGCTTCGGGTATCGCGGGCGCGCGGCGATTGGCGAGTTGCTGCCGGTCGACACGGCCTTCAGCGAGTTCGTGCTGACCCGGCCGACCACCGCC
>CAYMLC010000018.1:5783-7843 GCA_964390765.1 uncultured Nitrospirales bacterium | reverse complement strand
CACCGCCCAGGTACACGCGCGCGCGGTGGGCCAGCACATGGAGACGCTGGTCGAGGACGGTTTGGACAAGGTGCGCAAGGGCATCACCACGGTGGAAGAACTCTTCCGCGTGGCGCCGCTCGCCACCAGCATGCTCTAGCGCGCCGCCACCTCTGCGCCGGTCTGCGGCGCACCGCCGTGCTCCACCACTGCGCCGTCGCGCACGACCACGGTGCCGCTGCGCAAGGCGGTCACTTCGTGCCGGGTGTCATCGGGCAGGTTCAGGATCGCGGGCACAGGCGTGCCGTGATAACCGCCCACATAGAGCGCATTGGTGGGGTCGGCATAGAGCCACGCCGGACCCGGCGCCGCCTCAAAGGTCGCTCCGTTAACCGACACGCGCCCGCTGGCTGCCTGATTGGCGAGCGGCGATTCCAGTGTGGGCCAACCCAGATCACCCGCGTGTGTCCAGCGGCGTTCGAGCGTCCAGCGCCGCCGGTCGATCTCGAGGCCCAGGGTGTGGCCGTCGCGCGTGTATACGTAGGCGGTATGTCTTGGGTTGTCTTCAGCGGGCGCCACGCTAAACGTGCCCTGGCGTACGGTCTGGGCAAACGCTGCGCCGTCGGCGTAGGCCTCCCGCGCCGCCGCTTCCGCATAGTAGCCAGCGTGCGGGCGGTCTTCGCGCGTCACCCGCAGGTCGCGCGCGGACCCGCGGTAATTCACCATCTCGAGCACGAGGTCGCCGCCCTGCTCGATGAGGCGTACCGCGGCGCCGCCGAGGTCGGTCGGCGGGAAGGGCTGCACCGCCAGGTAGGCTTCACCCGCGGCGACCACCACCACCGCGCCTTCGGGTACTTCCGCGGGCAGGCGCTCGACCCGCGCGTCGTCAATCCAAATCGTGTCGAGGTGCGCGCGGTCCGTCCAGATGAGCACAGCCCGTGCGCTGGTGCAATCGCTCGCGTTGCCCGAGGTATATACGCCGATGCTGCGCGCATCGTTCTGCACGCCGTAGAAGAAGCCCTCGTCCAGCAGATTGCGCGAAGTGCTGCGGTCGGTCGCGTGGTAGAAGTCGCCCAGCCACCGGTCGTTGAACAGGTAGCGGGCATAGACCACGCCCGGCAGCGGCGCGTCGGGGCGTGCGTAGTGCAGCATCCACAGGTTCGATTGCTGGCCATAGAACGCGAAGCCGCGCGTGGCCGTGCCCAACGCGAAGGCCGGCGCCACATGCGTCGTCAGCGAGATGCCGCGCTCGCGTGAGGCCGTCTCGACGACCGTGCGCGGCAGTGGCGCATCATCGAGCACCGTATGCAGCCATGCGGGCAGCACGCCCTCGGCGATGAAGGCGCGCAGATACGCCGCTTCGCCCTGGCCGCGCCCCACGATAGAAGGCTGGTAGGCGCGGCTGTGCGGACCCGCAAGGCGGCCGGTGGCCGGGTGGATGCGCAAGGCCGCACTCAGGCCGAGGCGCGTGGCCATGGCGCGCGCATGCGCACGGGTAACCGCATTCTGCGTATGGCGAATAAGGCGCCCCAGTGTGCCGAGCGTAACGCGCAGATAGGTGGGGCTGTTGAACTCGAAGGCCGTGCCGTTTTCCAGCGTATAGGCTTCCCACGCGAACAGCTTCTGCTGCGCCCGCGTAATCAGCCGTTCATCGTCCAGCAACTCGCCGCCCAGGTGCGTGTTGGTGATGTCCTTCGCGGCGATGTTGGTGTAGCTCAGCGCCACGTCGATGCGCTCGATATCGCCCAGCGCCAGCCGGATACTGCGCAGCACGTCCGCCTGCGTAGCCGGCTGCAGGCGATCCGCATGCTCGAGCATCATCGGGATGAGCGCACCCAGCACAAAGGCCGCCGCGTTGGGGTCGCGCACCGTGTCGTCTTCACGCATCCAGGTGAAGTTGCCGTAGCGGGGGTCGTCTTCGTCGAGCATCTGGCAGGCCAGCGTCGCGTCGATCACCTTCTCCGCCAGGGCCAGGGCCTCGGGCCGGCCATCGGCCACCAGCCGCCGCGCCAGGCTGGCACCCGCGCGCGACTCGTGATATGTGCCGGTCTCGGTCGTCTTGGCCGGCAGGTGGGTTTCGG
>CAYMLC010000018.1:0-5773 GCA_964390765.1 uncultured Nitrospirales bacterium | reverse complement strand
GGTTGTAGTTACTGGGCAGCGGCAGGGGGCCGTCGGGCGGGCCCGGCGCGGCCAGCAGCAATGCAGCGGCAAGACAAGTCAACATGCTCGATATCCTGTCGGGAGGCGCACCCGGTTGAGACGCGCCGGCGTGCGCCCGGGTTTCGGAGCGGCCGTGTGCGCCCGCTAGCACACCAGCGGCACAAGGCTGCACCCGCGCGTTGTTGGCCTTACAATACAGGTTAAGCCAGACAACAACCCGAGGACGAAATCATGAGTGAACCCCATGCTCCCACCATCGTAGTCGTCGGCGGCGTAGGCGGTGGCGCCGGCGCCGCGACGCGCGCCCGCCGGTGTAATGAACATGCCAACATCATCCTGTTCGAGAAAGACGGCTACGTCTCGTTCGCGAATTGCGGCCTGCCCTACTATCTCGGTGGCGAAATCAGCGAGCGCGAGAGCCTGCTGGTCGCCAAGCCGGAGCTTCTGCGCCAGCGCTACAACCTCGATGTGCGCACACGCCACGAGGTGACCGCCATCGACCGCGCGGCCAAGACGGTAACCGTGCAGAACCACGAAACCGGCGAGACGCTGACACAGGCCTACGACAAGTTGATTCTTGCGCCGGGCGCCGCGCCCATCGTGCCGCCGATCGAGGGCGTCGACGCGAAAAATGTCTTTACCCTGCGCAACATCGAAGACACCGATGCGATCGCGTGCAGCCTCACCTCCGACACGAAGCACGCCGTGGTCGTGGGTGCGGGCTATATCGGGCTCGAGATGGTGGAGCAGTTGCAGTTACACGGCATCAAGGTGGCACTGGTCGAGCGGATGGACCAGGTGCTGCCGATTATGGACGCGGAGATGACGACGCCGATCCGCGAGACGCTCGAGCAGCAACTGATCGATGTGCACCTGAGCGACGAGGTGACCGGCTTTGAAGTAGCAGACGGCTGGGTGAAGTCGGTTACGCTGAAGAGCGGTGCGACGCTTGCCGCGGACATTGTGATTCTCGGTATCGGGGTGCGGCCGCAGACGCAACTGGCCGAGGCCGCGGGCCTGAGCATCGGCCAGACCGGCGGCATCGCGGTCAATGAATACAGCCAGACCGAGGACCCCGACATCTACGCGGTCGGCGATGTGGTCGAATACTGCCACGGGGTGTTGGGCGAGCCCATGCGCATTCCGCTGGCGGGCCCGGCCAACCGGGCCGGGCGCCTGGCGGGCGAGCACGCGGCCACGGGCCAGAGCCCGCCGATGCAGCCGGTGCTGGGCACGGCCATCGTGCGGGTGTTCGACCTGGGCGCAGCGACCACGGGCCTGACCGAGAAGCTGGCGGCACGCTATGGCGTGGAAGCACGCGCGGCCTACATCGTGGCCAACCACCACGCGGGCTATTACCCCGGCGCCAAACCGCTGCGCGTGAAGTTGGTCTACGCCCCGGGCGACGGCAAGGTGCTGGGTGCGCAGGTGGTGGGTGCGGAAGGCGCTGACAAGCGCATCGATGTGATTGCCACGGCCATCCACTTCGGTGCGACGGTATGGGATCTTGGCGGGCTCGACCTGGCCTATGCGCCGCCCTACGGCAGCGCGAAAGACCCCGTACACGTCGCAGCCTTTGTGGCGCAGAACGACCTGCGCAAGGCGGCGCCGCTGGCCGGCATTCACGAACCGCTCGAAGAAGTGCAACTGGTCGACGTGCGCAGCGCGGCCGAGATCGCGCGCATGTGCCACGCAAACGCGAACTGCATTCCCATCGACGAGCTGCGCGCGCGCAAGGGCGAACTCGACCCCGGCAAGCCGACGGTGGTCACCTGCCACAGCGGGCTGCGCGCGCACATCGGCGCACGCATCCTGCAATGCTGCGGCTTCGAGAACGTACGCAACCTGACGGGCGGCATGCTCTTTCAGAAGCTGGCCGGGCGCGTGCAGACGAAGGAAGACTAGTCGCTGGGGGCAGGCGGCGTTTCGATCGCGCGCATCTCGTCGCGGAAGTCTTGCGGCACCAGCACGGCGGCCACGTTGCCCCAACGCTGCAGCCAGAGTTCGCGCTGCTCGGGCGTGAGCACTTCCGCGACTTCGTCGCGCCCCGCCCGCAACACGGCCAGCACCTCGGGAATGGTGTCGTTGCGGATGGCGACGATCTCGTCCACCTGCGTGTCGAGGATGTTGCGCACGGCGGCCTGCTGTTCATCGTCGAGGTCGAGGAACGTATCCATGCGCCCGACGATGCGATCGGCCACGACCGCGGGCTGCTGGAAGCCCTCGATGAAGCGGTTCAGGATGAAGCGCGCCGTCAGCCCGCCGCCGACCACGGCGCCGCAGACGAACGCGACCACCACCAGCAGCAGGGGCCGCCACCAGCGCCCGCGCCGCCGCACCGGCGGGCTATGCGTGGGGGTCTCGCTCATGCCGCGCTCAATGCAGCAACATCGGCGAGATATGAAACAGGCCCGCCATGGGGTCGAGCAGCACACTGAGCAGCGGTGCATAGAGCACGGCTACGGCAACGGCCGCGGCACACGCGCCCACGGTGAACCACGCCGCCGGCGCAGTATCTTCTTCCATACTGCGCTCACGCAGGCGCACGCGCACGGCGGTGCGCACGTCCAGCGCGGGGGCCGTCTCGCGGCGGGCTTGCGCGGCCAGCCGCTCAAATGCCGCCAGGGGGTCCGTCGTCTTCTTTGTCCGCGGGTCCGTCATTGCCAGGCCTCCCATAGCCCGCCTCTTCCAACAGTCCGCGCAGCCGCTTGCGCGCGCGATGGGCCCGCACCTTCACAAGGGTGCGGCTCCAGCCCATACGCTCGGCTATCGCGCGGGTATCGAGGGCTTCAAAATATAGCAGCGTCAGCACCAGCCGGTCATCGGGCGGCAACTGCGCCAACAATTCGAATGTGTACTCCGCCGCCTCCGTAGGCGCGGCCTGCTCGGGCGGGTGCAGCAGCGCGCGGTCCGCTTCCAGCGCGGCGCGCCGTTCGCGCGCGCGGCCCTGCCGCTTCCAATACCGGTAGCCGGTGCGCGTGGCCACGCGGCGCAGCCAGTGCAGAAAGGGCGCGGTGGCGCGGTAGCTGTGCAGGCTCGTGAACACCTCCACGAACACCTCCTGCACCAACTCGTCCAACTCGTTGCGGTCGCGCGTGAAGCGCCACATCTGCTGGCTCACCGTGCCCTGATAGCGCGCCACGATCCGCGCGAACGCGTCTTCGTCCCCGTTCAGGCTCGCCGCGATGTCATCGCGATCCTGCCGGGCGTTGTCGTCCGCCATGGTCGCTGGCGCCATGCCGTGCTCCAGTGTCCAGCCCCTTAGTGGCCACCAATCGGCGTGTGGTTTCATGGCAGCGCCTCGCCGGGCACGCCCATGCGTTGCATCAGGATAAAGGTCAGCAAGGCGCGCCGCCGCTCTGGGTCGCCCAGGTCCGCGCCCTGCGGCAAAAGTCCCTGCAGGCGTGCGCCCACATCGCCAGCGGTCAGCCCGCGCAGTGCGTCGAGCGCGTCGTCGACGTTGTCGAGCCCCCCTTCGAAGCGGCTGCGCACGCTCTGCAGGTCGGCAAGCCGCGCGCGCATGAAGTCGAGATTGCCCTGCAGCGCATCGAAGGCTTCCGTGTCGCGCAACAGGTCGTCGGCCGTGAAGTTGGCACGCAGGTCGCCCAGCCAGGCATCGAGCGCAAGCAGGTCCTCGACCGGAAAGACGCCGCCTTCCGCCAGCGCACCCTGCAGCGGCCATGCGTCGCCGTGCCGCCGCTGGTCCAGTCTTGCGCGCAGGCCGTGCGCAGCCGGGTTGCCCGTCCGCCGGCCCATCAGGTCCAGTTCGGGCAGGCGCATCGCGTCCGTGCCGCGCCCCTGCGCCGCCGCACGCCGGAGCAGATCGGCGAAGGCAAGCCGCAGGAACGCATTGCTTACCTCGTCGCGCTCGCGCAGCAGGCGCCGCTGCACTTCCTGCGACTCGGCGGTGTGCAGCGAGCGGTCGGGGCCCAGGCGTGTACGCGGGGCCGCGGCTTCTTCGGGCTGCCCGGTGCGTGCCTCGCTTCCGTTCACGACCACCTGTACCGGCGCCGTGTCTGGCGGTGCCTCGCGCGCGATGCGCCACGTGACGCCGACTGCAAGAATAATAGAAAGCTGCCAGAGGCCAAACACCAAGAGGACGGTGCCTGGCCCCCAGCTGCTGGGGGTGCGTGCTGTGGGCAACACGTGGGCGCTACTCGCCGGTGTCCGCCGGCGGGTTGGCGCCGCGCGCTGCCGGGGCCGCTTCCAGCCACGCTTCCAGGTCGAACAATTGCTCGCCGCTCACGCCACCGCCCGCGCGCCAACGCTCCATCATGCGGGCGCGCATCTTTTCGCGCATGGCGTCGCGCATTTCTTCAAACGCCACCATTTGTGTGGTGGTCAGTACTTCGGCCATGCGCGTGGTGTGCGCATCCTGCGCCTGGCGCATATCGCCGCGCGCCGCGCGCAGGGTCCGCAGGCCACGGCCATCGCTGCCCGCGTACTTGTCGCGCAGCACCAGCAGGTTCTCGAAGTGTTGCTCGTAAATGGGGCGCACCGCTTGCCCCTGCTCCGCGCTCAGCGTCAGGCGTTCGGCCAACTGTTCGACGACCACGTCGAGCGCCAGTTGCACGCGCTCATCCTCCACACGCTCAATCGGTCCCGCCGGCAGGGCTTCACCCTCTGCGGTCGCCGGTACGGCGGTCTCTTCTTCAGACTGTGCCGATGCACCGGCGCCCGCGAAGAGCAGGGCGGCCAGCAGCGCCAGCGCGGCGCCCAGGTGTGTCATCGTAGTGAATCGGTCTGGCATGTCGGGCTCCTTTTGTGTTCACGGTTGCGCCGTGCACCGGTTACAGACCCGGTGTCGGACGTACCTCGAATATCTGGGTGATGGCCGCCAGCACCCGGCTGACCGGTGGCGGGCCGGGATAGCGCACGAAGTCGACGTGCCCATCGAGGTAGAGCACGTTGGCCCCGCCGGGCACGTGGTTGAAGGCCGAGACGTTCGTCGCCACGTTGTCCCACATGATGAAGACCTCGCTCTGCGCGCGCGCACTCGCGGCGGGATCGTTGATGTCCGTGGTCAGAAAACGTTCGATCCCCTCACGCAACCGGTACACCGTCTCGCCTCCACCATTACCTGCGCCGTCGCGCACATCGCGGTCGCTGTCGACCGCCTCGGCGAAGCCGGCCGTGTCCAGCGTGGCGGCAAAGGGCGCGGCATCGCCCAGCAAATCTTCGAGCGTCGCGATGAGTTGCTCGGGCCCTGCTTCAAACTCCAGCGGTATGCTGTTCAGGCCGATGATGTCTACCAGCGTGGCCAGGTCGGTCAGGTCAACCGCCGGCGCGTCGTCGTCCAACTGGTCGAAAACGAAGCTCGTATAGGTGTAGCTGGCGTCAATCGCCTCGACCCCCTCCTGGCGGTTGCCCTCAAGCTTCAGGTACAGGGTCAGTTCGCCATCGGGCGTGATGTGATCATCGAGCGAATCCGTCGCATCGCTCGGGCAGAAGGCAATCGCCGGGTCGGTCAGGTAGTCGGGATAAATGGTGTCCACCTGCGGCCCGAATGCGACACAGCCCCGGCCGTTGCACTCGAACTCGAGTTGGAGCGGCGGCAGTTTCTCGCCGGCATGCTCGCTCGCGTACATCTTGTAGATGAGCCCCCACTGCTTCAGGTTGTTCTGGCAACTGGCGCGCCGGGCCGCTTCGCGGGCGCGTGCCAGCGCGGGCAGTAGCAGCGCCGCCAGAATACCGATGATGGCGATGACCACCAGCAATTCGATGAGGGTGAATCCGGTGCGCCGCTTCATGG
>CAYMLC010000017.1:0-18608 GCA_964390765.1 uncultured Nitrospirales bacterium | reverse complement strand
GAACAGGTTCGACGCAAACCCCTGAAAAACAGGCACTTTGGCGGCGTAGCTCAGTTGGTCAGAGCAGCGGAATCATAATCCGCGTGTCCGGGGTTCGAGTCCCTGTGCCGCCACCATTCCTTTCCGTCATTTTCTTTCCTTCGCTTTTCATTGCTGGGCCTTCCCGGTTCGCCGTGCGCTTTGGGTGGGGAGTCCGTCCCGCGGTGGCGGCGCTATCCCTTTGCGTGCTGGGTCTCTGATTGAAACGTACTCGTTTGACGGATAGTCTTGCGAGTGGTTAAGCGCGAAGAAGGCGAAATGTTTGTTGCCGCGCTCTTGGCAAGGGCGCAAGGGGGCGGCACATTGTGGTGTGGCACGTGCAAGCTTTGTGTGGCACGTGCAAGCAATGAAGGCAGGGCTAGATGCGAAACCAGAATCGGGGCGATAACAATCGCATTGACCGGCGCGGATTTCTGCAACGGGCGGGCGCGCTGGCCGCGGGGGCCGTGGGCGTTCCGCTGATTGTGCCGGCGACGGCGTTGGGATTGGGCACTAGCACAGCGCCGAGCAACCGCCTGACGATTGGTGTGATCGGTACGGGCGGGCAGGCACGCGGGCACTTGGGCCATGTGATGCAGCAGCGCGATGTGCAGGTGCTGGCGGTGTGCGATGTGAATGCGGAGAATCTCCAGAAAGCAAAAGATATTGTCGACCCTTTTTATGAAAATGATGACGTAGCCGCGCTGCATGACTTTCGCGAGGTGCTGGCGCGTGATGACATCGACGCGGTGATCATCGGCACGCCAGACCACTGGCATGCTATCGCGTGTGTGATGGCGGCGAATGCGGGCAAGCACATTTATTGCGAGAAGCCGCTGACTCACGAGTTGGCGGAAGGCCGCGCGGTGGTGGATGCGGTCAAGCGCAACGGCGTGGTGCTGCAGACGGGCAGCCAGCAGCGCGCGGGCTATCAGTTCAAGCAGGCGTGCGAGTTGGTGCGCAACGGCTATATCGGCAAGGTGCACCATATCAACGTAGGCCTGCCCGACGGCGGCGATCGTAAGCGGGTGCGGCGCTACCCCGATGTGCCGGAGCATCTCGACTATGATTTCTATGTGGGGCCGGCGCCCTGGATCCCCTATCACCCCGACCGGCTGGATTGGAACTGGCGCTGGTGGATGGGTTTTGGCGGCAGCCAGATGATGGATTGGATTGGCCACCACGGTGATATCGCGCAGATGGGTATGGGTTGGGATGATACGGGTCCGCGCGAGATAGCGTCGGCCGCCTGGCAATTGCCCGAGGACAGCAACCTGTATGATGCGCCGCTGCAGTATGAGTTCACCGCGACGTATGCCGACGACACCACGCTGACGGTGGCGAGTATGCAGCGCATGCCGGAGGTCTTTCGCCAGAATGGCGACACGGGCACGCAGTGGTTCGGCGAAGATGGCCAATGGATATTTGTGTCGCGCGGTGGCATTAAGTGCCATCCGGAAAGCCTGGCAGATATCACATTCCGCGGCGATGACTTCCGCTTTCGCAAGGAAGGCAATCATATGCGCGACTGGCTGGACTGCATCAAGACGCGCAGGCTGCCTTTGGCACATGCGGAAGCGGCGCACCGTGCGGCCTCGATCGGCCACCTGGGCAAGATTGCCTGCACGCTGGGGCAGCGCCTGGAGTGGGACCCGGTGACCGAGACTTTTGCGAATAACCCCATGGCGAACAACATGCTCAGCCGCCCCTATCGTGGCGCGTGGACGCTATAGGAAACTGCATCATGCGAAACGCGCTACTGTTGTCTTTGTGTTTGGCGGTGCTGTGTGCCCCGGCCGAGGCGGACCGCCTGAAAGCCATGATTCTCGACGGGCAAAACAACCACGACTGGCGGGCGACGACGCCTATCATGAAGGGCCACCTCGAGGATTCGGGCCGCTTCGTGGTGGACGTGGTGACCAGTCCGCCGCCCGGCGAAAGCCAGAGGAATTTCAATCCGGCGTTCGCGGAGTACGATGTAGTCGTGCTCAATTACAACGGCAACCTGTGGAACCGCAAGGTCCAGCAGGACTTCGTCGACTATGTAGCGGGCGGTGGTGGTCTGGTGGTGGTGCACGCCGCCAATAACCCCTTTGCCCGCTGGACGGAATACAACAAGATCATTGGTTTCGGCGGTTGGGGTGGGCGCACGAAAGCATCGGGCCCGTACATCTATATGGAGAATGGGGAGCTGGTGCGCGACTACGAGAGCGATGGGCCCGCCGGCGCACATGAAGGCTACGCGCGTATCGTTATCGACACGGTAATGCCCGAGCACCCGATCATGGAGGGTTTGCCCGCGAGCTGGTACACCTATGACGAGTTGTACAATTTGATGCGCGGGCCGGGCGAGAACATGACGGTACTTGCCACGGCCTATTCGTCACGGCCACGCAGCGAGGGGGGCAGTGGCCGCCACGAACCGATGATATTTACGGTTACGTATGGCGAGGGGAGTGTCTTCCACACGACACTGGGCCACGATGTGCGCAGCATGCGCGGTGCGGGATTTGCCATTACACTGGTGCGCGGCGCGGAGTGGGCGGCTACGGGCGAAGTCACGGTACCACTGACGGAAGAGATTCCCCGGCCGCTGGCGCCGCACGAAGCCCTGGGCGAAATGCGCACGCGCGACTCGTATCACCCCGTGCATACCATTCTGGCGGAGCTGGCTGGTCTCTCGGAACAACCGGCGGAGCGGGCAAAGGTAGAGGCCGCGCTTATCGGCTATCTCGAAGACCCCGACACGCGCTTCCAGGTACGCCAGGCGGCCAGCAACGCACTCGGGCTGATCGGCAGTACAGCGGCCGTGCCTGCTTTGGAAGGCCTGCTGAATGAGAACGCGGAGCACGCGTCCATCGCGCTGTTGGGTCTCGACAGCATCCCTGGCCCCGAAGCCACGGCAGCCCTTGTGCGTGCCCTGGAAGCCGACAACGACTTCAACCGGATTGGCATCATCAACAGCCTGGGCCGGCGCGGCGATGCAGGTACCGTGGCAGCGCTCGCGACGGCGGCCGCGCACACGGACACCGCGGTGGCGCGCGCCGCAATGAATGCGCTCGGCAAGATGCGCACGCCCGAGGCCGTGGCCGCGCTCGAGGTGCTTCCGCAATCAACCGAACAGACGACGGCGCTGCTCGCCGCTGCGCATGGCCTGATTGAAAGTGACCACGCCGCCGCCGCGCACGAAGTCTTTCGCGAAGTGGCGGCGCGCGAGGGGCTGTCCACGAACAACCGGACGGCCGCCTTACGCGGTTTGTTCGCGCTGGACGCACAAGCCGCCATGGCGCACGTGTGGGCACTGTTGGAGGGGGATACCGATACGCAGGCCGCGCTCAATGTATTGGCCAGCGCGCCACCGGGCGCGGCACTCACGCGCGATATCCTGGCGCGCATCGATGCGTTGACGCCCGAGACGCAAGTGGCGCTGGTGGCGCTGCTCGGCGCGATGGGCGACGCGACCGCACGCCCCAGGATTCTGAGCTTTGCCCAGTCGGCCGCCAGCCCGGCCATGCGGGAAACGGCCATCGTCGCGCTGGGCGCGCTGCCGGGCCATGCGGCCACGATGGACTATCTCTGTTCGGTAGCTGTTGATCGCGACAGCGACTTTCGCGGCATCGCACGCGATGCGCTGCAGCGCGCGCCGGGTATTGAGGCCGAGGAAGCCATCATCGAAGGTATCCGCTCGGCAAGCGAGGCGCAGCGCGAGGCGTACATGCTCGTGGCTGAAGCGCGCAATCTCACGCGGGCCTGTGCGGTGCTGCTCGAGGTTGCCGCCGACGCGGACAGCAGCCTGCAGCGCGACGCCTTCAACACGCTGCGGCAGTTGGCTGGCCCCGAGGAATACGACGACCTGGTGCGCCTCGCGGCCAATGCGCCCGAGCCGGTGCGCGGTTCCGCATTGCGCGCCGCGCAGTACGCGGGGCGCAGCGTAGAGGACATGGACCAGCGCCTATCGGTTGTGGTCGAGACCCTGGAGCAGGGCACGGACGAGACAGCCATTGCCTTGATGCCGCTCTTGCCGGACATCAGCAGCGATGCCGCCCTCGCGGTGGCCGAAGCGTACGCGCGCACGGGTGCGCCGGCGGTACAGGAGGCGGCCATAGAGGCACTGAGCGATTGGCAGAACGCCGCCGCGCTCGAGGCCGTGCTGACGCTGGCACAAACCGCCGAAGCGCCCGAGCGTCGGGCCTTGTTGATGGGTGCATTCGGCGACTTGATCGCCGATACCGCCGATGTGCCCATCGAGCAAACAATGGATTACGCCCGGAGCGCGCTCCGTATCGGCCTCGACTTGGATGGTAAGCGCGCCCTGCTGCGTGCCCTCGCAAAGCTCGAAGACGCCCGCGCCTTGCCATTCATCGATGAACTCGGCCAGGACCCCACACTGGCGGAGGATGCCAACCGGGCGGCACTCGCTATCAAGCGCGACATGATGGGCGAACCGCTGCTGTCGGCCAGCCATGGTGCAGATGCACTGCCGGCCGCACTTGACGGAGACGCCGGCACCCGTTGGTCAACAGGTGCATCAATGGCGCCCGGTATGTGGTTCGGTATCGATTTGCGCATGCAGTCGCAGGTGTATTCGCTCGTCTTGGATACCACGCAATCCGCGGACGACTATCCGCGCGGCTATGCCGTCTATGTTGCGGATGAAGAAATTGATACCGACACCATGGAGCCCGTGCTGACCGGCGAGGGCAATGGCGCCATTACGACGATGACATTTGACCCGCCGCAAGAGGGCCGCTTTATTCGCATCGTCCAGACCGGTTCGCATGGATTGTTCTGGTCCATACACGAACTATCGGTCTTGCACGACCCCGGCTTCGAATCTGTTGCGGTGCCTGCGACGCCGGTGGAGGAACTGCTGGCGGGGCGTGGCTTCGTGGAACAATGGAATATCACCGGTCCCTTTGCGCGTGATGGCGCCGAAGGTGACGTGTTATTCGACATGGACTTCGGCCCCGAAACCGATACGACGCTGGCGTTCTGGCTGCCTCTCGATGAATATGCGATCGCAAATGGCATCATCGACTTCGAGAAGGTGTATAGCAGCGGCGACCACCGTGCGAGCTACCTCATGGCAAACATCGTCGCCGATGACGCACAGGAAGTCTTCCTGGGCATTGGCTCCGATGACAGTGTCAAGGTCTGGCACAATGGCGAGTTATTACTCGCACACGAGTCGGTGCGCCCGGTCGTGGTAGATAATAACATTGTGCCGCTTCAGCTGAAGGCGGGCGACAATATGATCATGATGAAGGTTGTCGACCTCACTGGCGACTGGGGTGGTTGCGCGCGGATATTTGCAGAGAAAGAAGAAGAAAAGAAAGGGGCATAGCCCCTGGCATCGAGCGGCCATCCAGTGCGTCGCACTCACCCACCCCGGCCAGAGCATTCTGGTGAACGTTACGTCCAGCCGCAGTGTCTGGCTGCTAAAGATATCTTAGGTCGACGCGCACAACGTGGTGGCCGTATACGCAGCGCGCCCGAGTGGCGCCTGTTCGCAACCGTGTGCTCAGTCGCGGATCAACTCGAGAACGTGAGCAGCCTGGTCGGTTATCAACTGGCGGGGCCCGGTCTAAAACCGTCTTCCGTGGCGCCCTTGTCCGCGGGCTGGTAGCCGCCGCTGTTGAAGAACTGAATCAGCCGCAACAGCTCCGAGAGGTTGATGCCGAAGTCGGCGGGGCCATAGTCGCTGTCGTGGTGGAAACAGCTGGTGCCCCCCGTGTTGCCGGGCTGGTAGCCGTCTTCCGTGGCGCCGGGGTCTGGCGCACAGGTGTAGCCGCCCACGTTGAAGAACTGAATGAGCCGCAGCAATTCGGAAAGGCTGATGAGGTAGTTGGCGTTCTGGTCGGCCACATGCACGAGGCCGGGCACCTCGTCCAGGGCGGCGCGCAACTCGGCCACGGTCAAGGTGTCACCCGACTGGTTGAGTTCGTCGAAGCGGTTGCCAGCTTCGCCCTCGCCTTCCGCGCCGATAAAGCCGAGGATGGTGGCCGTGGCCTCTTCCAGGGTGAGGCCGCCACTGGCATCGGTATCGGCCGCGGCGAAATCGAGAAGCAGCAGCCGGGCCAGCTCGGAAGTGATACGCACCACGCGCACGGTGCGGCGTACCGTTGGCGCCGCATTTCCCGCGCCATCGCTCACGTCATAGGTCACGACATAGTTGGCCGGCGTCGAGGGGTCCACGGTATCGCCGCCAACCACGATGCTGCCGGTCAGGTCGCCGTCACAGGTGTCGTCGGCGGTGGCGCCCGGGTCGTTCCATGCGGCGCCCTGGTTCACGGTCACCACTTCGGCCCCGTTCAACGCCAGGGTAGGCGGGGTCGTATCGGCGACCGTCACGGTGCGCTGCCGTTCTTCGGCCGCACCGCCGTCGGTGTCGGTCACGTTATAGGTCAGGGTGTAGGTGCCCGGTGTATCCGTGTCCACGGTGTCGCCGCCGACCACGATACTGCCGGTCAGGTCGCCGTCGGTGCTGTCTTCGGCTGTAGCACCTTCGTCGCTATACGTGCCGCCACATTCGATGGTGACGGCGGGCTCGCCGACCAGCGTGATAACGGGCGGCTCGACCGGCCACAAATAGGCGCGTGCGTCGAACGCGCCACTGACAAAGCTGCGCCCGCCCGGGGCAAAGTCCACGCCCCACACCGGCTCCGTATGGGCGACGAAGGTGCGCAGCACCTCGCCGGTGGCGGCGTCCCACAGCTTCACGGTGTTGTCTTCGCTGGCCGTGAGCAGGTGTGCGCCATCGGGCGAGAACTTGACCTCGAAGATGCTGCCATCGTGTTTGTCGAGCAGCAGCAGTTGTTCGCCGTTGGCCGTGTTCCACACACGCGCCGTATTGTCGAAGCCACTGGTGGCCACGCGCGAGCCGTCGGGCGAAAAGGCGACCGACAGGATGGCCTGGGTATGGCCTGCGAAGGTGCGCACTTCCTGGCCGGTGGCTGAATTCCAAAGCTTGGCCGTGGTATCGGAGGAACCGGTCAACACTTCGATGACGTTGGGCGAGAAGGCCACGTCCTCCACGCGGTCGGTATGGCCCACGAAGGTACGCAGAATGTTGCCCGTGCTGACGCTCCACAGCTTGGCGGTCTGGTCATACGAACTGGTGAGCGCCAGCGTGCCGTCCGCCGAGAAGACACCCGCGGTCACGTTGTTGGCGTGGCCGGTGAAGGTGCGCACCTGCGCGCCGGTTTCCGCATCCCACAAGATGGCGCGCGTATCGGCCGAAGCCGTGAGAATCTGGGTGCCGTCGGGCGAGAACGCGGCCGTTTCCACGCGCAGCGTGTGCGCGGCCAGGGTGTGCAGGTGCGCGCCCGTGGCCGTGTCCCAGACCTTTGCCGTCAGGTCGAAGGAAGCGGTAACGATTTTCGATCCATCGGGTGAGAAACGCGCACTGTCGACCTCGGCCGTGTGCCCGGCCACGGTCTGCAACAGGGTGCCTGTGCTCGTTTCCCAGCGGCGGGCTTCGCCATCCAGCGAACTGCTGAGCACCTGGCTGCCGTCGGCCGAGAAGGTCACACCAGTCACTGCGGCGCGGTGTTCATCCAGCGTACGCAGGATGGTGCCGGTGGCGGCGTGCCACAGGATGACGGTCTGGTCGGCGGCGCCGGTGGCCACGGTGGCGCCGTCGGGCGCTACCGCCACGGCTGCTACCGCATCGGTGTGTGCACTCAGCGTCTGCGCCACGCTGGCGTTGTTCAGGTTCCAGATAATGGCGGTGCCATCGGCTGCGGCGCTTACGGCCTGGGTGCCGTCTGGCGTAAAGGCGATGGCGCCCACCGCTGCGCTGTGGCCCGTGAAGGTCGCCAGCTCGGCGCCACTCGCCAGGTCCCAGTGCTTCGCGGTGCCATCGGCCGAAGCCGTGAGCGCGCTCGCGCCATCGGGCGCAATGGCCACATCCGTTACGGCATCGGTGTGGCCGGCCAGGGTCTGCACCACGGCACCGCTCGCAATGGACCAGAGAATCGCGGTCGTATCATCGCCGCCGGTCAGGGCCCGGGTGCTATCGGGCGAGACCACCGCCGCATGGACTGGGCCGGCGTGGCCGCTGAACACGCGGTCCACCGTGCCGCTGGCCGAATCCCACACGATGGCGGTGCCGTCGCGCGCGACCGTCAGCAGGCGGGCGCCAGTGCCAGAGAACACTGCATCGGTCACCGTGGCCGTGTGTGCGCCGAGGCGCAGCGTCACCGCGCCGTTCGCCGTGCTGGCCAACGCTGCCCCGCCCTCGCCGCTTACCAGCAGCGCGGTACCGTCGGGCGCCAGGGCAACACTGTTCAGCGCACCCGCCAGATAGTACGTCTGGCTGGGCCGCGCGAAGGTGGGCGCTTGGGCCTGCGCGAGGAGCGCCGGCGCCAGGACACAGAGCAGGGCGACAGGAAAAGGGGCACGCGCCATGTGTAGCAACTGTACACCCGGCCAGCCGCAGGCGTAGAAGTTTTGACGCCAAGGCGTGGTGCGTTGCCGGTTTCTGGCCGATGCGCCACTTGCTCGGTCTTCCGTCCGCGACTGGTGTTCTGTTGTGGAAAGCATGCGAACCACTTTCTGCCACATAAGCGCAGTATGTATAGTATTGATATATTGGCAAGCCGTCACGTGAGAGAACAGTTTTCCTGATAAGAGTATACCACCAAAAATTTGTTTCTGCTGGGGCAATCTCTGACAGGTATTGGGCAGTTAGGTGGCCGCTGTCATCGAGTCTTGGGCCAAATGGCTTGGGACCCGGGCGGCGCCGCGGCTTCGGTGGCGCCGTCAGCGAGGGTGTCCCGAAGAGCAGGAGCAGCGGGGCTGGAGGCATGGGTGCCAGGGTGGCAGCAGTTCGGCTACGCCGCGATCGGCACGCACGCGGACCACGCGTGCGCTTAGTGGGGGGATGCGAGTCGCAGGCCTAGACGCCGCCGCCGACGAAGATAACCGGACCCTGGTCGAACGGGAATTCGCCCGGCATATCGTTGGTCGTCACGATGGTGTTGCCGCCGACATTGACCGTACCGACGAACTGGGCCTCGCCGCCACGGCGCGCTTCATAGTCAAAGTCGAGCGTGCCGTTGCCGTCGATGTCGCGCGTGGCCAGGAAGTAAGCACGCAGCCCCAACACGTGATAGATGTAGGTGAGTTGCGTGGTCGGGTCGCTGCTGACGGCGGCTGCGGCCGCTTGAAGGCCATCGGGCAGGTCGACCGGCACAATGCCACCCGTGCGGCCCGAGGGTCCCACCGAGATCAGCACGTAGGCGTCGTAACGCGGCGGCGGAAAGCTGAGGCTGGCAATCTCGGTGGCGCCGGGGTCCGCGCTGTTGGGCCGCCAGGTAGTGGCCCAGAACAACTGGATGGCGGGGTCGCGCGAACCATTGGGGTCGGCCACCGTGTCGGGAATGGGGTTCTGAAGCCAATACTGGCGTGCCTTTTCGAATTGGCGCGCGTTGACTGGGAAATAGACGAGTGGCCGGCGCTCTTCGTCTTCGAAGGCATTGAGCTGGTTGGCTAGATTGGTGCCGTCGTAGAGCGCGCCAATGTTGCGGAACTCGCTGGCGCGCACGGTTTCGTTGAGCAGGTTCTGATTCGGAATCACGGGCGAAAATTCGGCCAGGCTGATCTGGCCGTCGCGGTGCGTGTCGTAGCCCAGGGCGTCGGAGAAATTGTCGTACAGGTCCTGATTATCGAACAGTTCGAGCTGCGCCATATAGGGCACCAGGTTCGGCAGGGCATTGCCGGCTGCATCCTGGCCCAATGAATAGCCGTAGCGCGGGGGATAGCCGCTGATGTTGTCGACGAAGTATTCCGCGAGGGCATTCTCGAGTTGCTGGAAAGAGCCATCGAGCGCGCGCAGCTTGGCGCGCTCGAGCAGGCGTGGCGCCACGGCGAACGTAATCGCGGCGAGTATGGCGATGATCGCGATGACGGTCAGCAGTTCGATGAGCGTGAAGCCCTGATTACGGCGCAGCGGCATCGTGTGGTTCTCCCGTAGCCCGAGCGAGTACCTCGTGATGGGTCAGGTTAGCACGGCCGGGGTTAGCGGTCAAGGAATCGCTTGTCTAAATGCGCGGCGGGAAAGAGGATACAAGGAAAAGCGCGCATTCTGCCGCGCGCCCTACTCGATGGGCCGTGGCCCAAAGGCGGGCAGTGCCAGCCCCGCTTCGTCCACCAGATTGACGTAGGGGTTGGCGCCGCGCGCGTACCAGAGGTAGGGGTCGTCGGGCAGGTTGCGCACCCACAGCACCACCACGTTCGGGTCGGCCGGGTCGATCTCCTGCTTATAGATACTGCCGGCCGGCCCCCCCTCGGGTCCGTCGCTGATGCTGAAGCCGTAGGGACGCCCGGGCGCCTGCAGTGTGCCGTTGACACCGGTAAAGCGAACGCGGACGGTTGTGTCGTAGGGAGTCTCGGCCAGCGTAGCGCTGGCGAAGCGCGGGCCGGTCGCGGTGGTGCCGCCATAGACGAGGGTCTCGGCCAGTGTGGCGAGGCGTGCGCCCAGCGTGGCCATGCCTTCGGCGCTCACGTGTATCGGGTCGTCGAGGGTGAGGTCGACGGCCGTGGTGAAAGCGACGTTGTCGACCGCTTCTTCCACGCGCACCTGGGCATCCTGCACGCGGTCCCACAGGCGCTCGGCCGGCGTGCGGGTGAAGCGGCCAATCTGCACATAGATGAAGGGCAATTCCGGCTCGCCGAGGTCTTCGCGCACCGCGGCGATGAAGTCGATGAAGCGCTGTTCGTAGTCGTCGCTCTGGCCGGGGCGCGTGTCGCTCTCGCCCTGGTACCAGAGGATGCCACGCGCCGCGCCGCCGGCTTCCTGAAAGCGGCGCAGCATCGAGCCGTAGAGCGATTCGCCGCCCGCGTCGCGCCGGACGGGCGACCACTCTTCCATCGAAGTACCGCCATGCGCACAGGGGATCAGGCCGATGGGCCGGCCGGTGCGCGCGGTCAGTTCGCGGGCAAAGAAGAGACCCGGGCCCATGCCGCGGTCGCGCTCGGGTGCGCGCGCCATGGCTTCGGCCGATTCCTCGGGCGTGCGCGGGCCGCCGTGCACCGGGTCGATGGCGGCCGCAAGGACATGCACGGGCACCTGCGCGGGCTGCCAGCGTTCGTCGTGGCCATACATCATCACCTGGGGGTGGGGTTCGGGCACGCCTTCGAGCCGGGCCACGCCTTCCATGTTCGACTGCCCGGCCAGCACCCACACATCGCCCACGAATACGTTGTTCACGCGTACCGTGGAAGACAGGCTGTCGTCGGGCGTGCGCACCTGCCAGTCGATGGTGTAGGGCCCGCCTACGGGTACCCCGCGCAGGTCGCCCTGCCAGGCGCCGTCTTCGGCGCGGCCTGCCTCGGTCCAGTCGCGCAGCACGGCTTCCTCCTGGGTGAGGCGCACCTCGACAATGCCGAGGCCTTCGTCGCCCCAGGTGCCTGCCGCTTCGATGCGTGCGGTGTCGTCTGCATTGGCCTGCACCACCTGGTGGGCGGCCACGCCGCTGTCGATGGTTACGGTGGCGGCCAGGGCGGGCAGGGCCGCGCCGCAGACGATAAGGGTCAGCATCAGATTGCGCATCAGTCTTCCTCTCCGTAGACGTCGAGCACGTCGAGTATTTCGCGGACCGCGTTGTCGAGTCCGATGAAGACTGCACGCGCCACGATATCGTGGCCGATGTTTACCTCGCGCAGGCCCGGCAATTCGCACACGGGGCTGAGATTGCGCACGGTCAGGCCGTGGCCCGCATTGAGGCGCAGGGTGGTGCCCTCTACCTGCTCGGCACAGGCGAACAGCCGCTCGAGCTCGCGGTCCTGTTCGACGCCGGTCGCATTCGCATAGGCGCCGGTGTGCAACTCGACCATATCGGCGTTGATAGCGGCCGAGGCCTCGATCTGTTCGGGCTCGGGATCGATGAACATGCTGACCTGAATGCCGAATTCGTGCATGGCCGCCACGATGTCGGCACAGCGTTCGCGGGCGGCCGCCACATCGAGTCCGCCTTCGGTGGTCACTTCTTCGCGGTTCTCGGGCACCAGGCACACGCTGTAGGGCCGCACGCGCTGGGCGATATGCACCATCTCGTCGACCGGCGCCATCTCGAGATTCATGCGCACGAGCAGCGCCTGGGCCAGCAGTTCCACGTCGTGGTCCTGGATATGGCGGCGGTCCTGGCGCAGGTGCACGGTTATCTGGTGCGCCCCGTTCAGCTCGCAGATCTTTGCGGCCATCAGCACATCGGGCACGCGGCCCTTGCGCGCTTCCCGCAGCGTGGCGATGTGGTCGATGTTTACACCCAGTTCAATCATGGTCGTCTGCCGATCCCCGGTTGCGGTCTACTTCAACGCTTACATCTGTTGCGGTGCATCAATGCCCAGCAGTCCCAGCGCATTCTCGAGCGTCTGGCGCGTGGCCGCGCACAATTGCGCGCGGGCCGAGACCAGCGCCGGCGTCTCGGCCGTCAGCACGGGGCACTCGTGATAGAAGGTGGTAAAGAGGCGCGCGGTCTCGAGTGCGTACTGCGCGATGCCCGCCACGCTGCGCTGGGCGAGGGCGGTGGCGCACACCTCGGGAAACAGCGCCAGCTTCATCAGCAGCGCCCATTCGGCGTCGCTGGTCAGCGGGAAGTCGTCGTCCGGCGCGGCGGGCAGCGGTGTGTCGTACTTGCGCAGAATCGAGCTGATGCGGGCACAGGAGTATTGCACGTAGGGGCCGGTGTCGCCGGTGAACGACAGGCTGGCTTCCATGTCGAAGGTCACGTTCTTGTTGGGCGATACGCGCAGCACCGTGAAGCGAATGGCCGAGACGGCGACCCTATCGGCGATGGCCTGCTGCTCGTCTTCGGGCAGCGACGCACATTGTTCGGCCACGCGTTCGCGGGCGAGCGCGGCGGCGCGATCGAGGAACTCGGACAGCAGGACCACCTTGCCCTGGCGCGTCGACATCTTGCCGTCTTTCAGCACGATATAGGCGTAGTAGATGGGCTCGGGCGCGGCGTGCCCGCCCGCCGCGAGAATCATCGCGATCTGCTGCTGGTACAGCTTGTGGTCTTCGCCCATCACGACCAGGTTGCAGTCGGCGCCGGCGGCGTTCTTGTCGAGGTTGTAGGCGAGGTCGCGGTAGCCGTACATCGAGCTGCCGTTGGCGCGCATCAAGACGAAATAGCGGCCTTCGTCGGGCTCGTGGCCCAGGGGCCGCAGGTCTACGACGAGCCGCTGGTCCTCGTCGGTGAACACGGCTTCCTTGCCGCGCAACTGCTCGACCAACTGGTCGAGGCGCGGGTCGCGCACGTACTGCGATTCGCGGTCGAACTGGTCGTAGTGCGCGCCGATACGCGCCAGCACGCCCAGCTGCCCCTCGAGGCACAGGTCGACCACCTCGCGAAATTGCTGCGCGGTGTCCGCTTCGCCCGCTTCCATCCTGGCCAGCAGGTCATAGCCCGCCTGCGCAAAGGCCTCGTCTTCCGCCGCCCGTTCGTTGGCCGCCACATAGCGCGCCAGCACATCGTCGAAGGTCAGTCGGTCGCGGTCGTCGGCCGTCGCCAGCACCAGCAGGCCAATCTGCCGGCCCATGTCGTTTACGTAGTAGTGGACCTGCGTGTCGTAGCCGTGGAAGCGCAGCAGCCGCGCGAGGCTGTCGCCAATCATCGCATTGCGCGCGCGGCCCACGTGCGGGCTCGCGTTGGGGTTGATGCTGGTATGCTCGATCAGGGCGCGCTGGCCGGCGCCCGCGCCACTGCCGCCATAGCGCGCGCCACCCTGCCGCACGGCGCCCACGATGTCGCGCGCGAAGCGGGCGCGGTCGAGCCACAGGTTGAGATAGGGGCCGGCCGGCCGGGCCTCGGTCACCGCAGCGCCGAAGTCCACCTCGGCGGCGATGGCCTGCGCCAGCCGGGGCGGCGGCAGCTCGAGTGCGCGGGCAGCGTCGAACAGGCGCAGGGCGATATCACCCATGCCGGCCTTGGGCGGTGTGCCCACGCCGATAGCGTCTTCGGGCAGGCCAGGGTACGCGGCGTAGATGGGATCGAGAATGGGGGCAAACAGGTTCACGGTGGCCATCGGGTTGTGCGGTGTGTGGCGCCCGACACTGCGCGTTCGGAATACGCCGCCCAC
This sequence comes from uncultured Nitrospirales bacterium, assembly GCA_964390765.1. GTDB lineage: Bacteria > Hydrogenedentota > Hydrogenedentia > Hydrogenedentales > JAGMZX01 > CAYMLC01. Next base: position 4,505 of record CAYMLC010000017.1, on the reverse strand, counting down.
GGCTGGTAACGTTGGGAAGTCGCGGAGTATATAGTACGTACCCGCACTTGGGAAACGCGGCGGACGCGTGTGTCTTCACGCGCCCCTGCGCACCGCACCGCTACGAGGAAATCGGGGAATGACACACCTGCACACGATCAGCCGGCCGCGCCCCGCGCAGACCACGCTGGTTGAGACGATCATCATCACGCTGTTCGGCATCTTCGGCCAGGACTTCCTCAACCTGCCACAGGTCGTGCAGAACCTGCAGAAGTACTTCGCGAAGACTCCGGCGTAGGCAGGCGGCGTGGTTCGTGGCGCTTCGCCGCGGGCCCTGCGTGGTGGTGGCGGGCGTCACGCGGCGCGGAGTACTCATGGCTCCTGCGCCTCGTACTGCTTGAGGCACTGCGCGCACAGACAGGTGCCGCCGAATTCCGCGATGAGTTCTTCCTGCGTCTCGAGGCTGACGGCAACTTCCATGCACTCGCAGTTCGCGATGTCGGCGGCGCGGCAGAGAAAGCGTTTGCCACACGCCGGGCAGGTGCGTTCTTCGTTCGTCTTGCTCATTGGCCGGTTGTGCTCATTGGTTGGTTGTGCTCATGCGCTCAGGCCGCCGTCTCGGCTGGGCCGCAACAGCAGCCACAGGAAAAAGGGCGCACCCAACAGCGAGGTGAAGATGCCCACGGGCAATTCTGCCGGGGCAAATGCGGTGCGCGCCACGGTATCGCACACGACGAGAAAGCCGCCGCCGAAGCACAGCGATGCGGGCAGGAGCTGGCGGTGGCCGGCACCCACGATGAGCCGGCAGATGTGCGGACACATGAGCCCGACGAAACCGATGGGCCCGCACAGCGACACGATGACGGCGACCACCACGGACACGCCGAGGAAGAGGGTGGCCTTCACGCGGCCGACGGCCACGCCGCGGCTGGCGGCCAGCGCCTCGCCGGTGGTCAACAGGTCGAGCTCGGGCATGCGCCACGCCAGCAGCAGGGCGCCGGCGACGACGAACGGCAGCAGCTGGAGTGGTGCGGCGAAGCCTACACTCTGCAGCCCGCCCATCAGCCAGCGCAGCAGGGTCATGGTGTCGTAGAAGTCGGCGGTGTATTGCACGAGCAGGATAAGGCTGGAGAAGAAGAAGTTGACCGCCACGCCCGCCAGGAGCAGTGTGGCGGTGGTGCTGTCGCGCTTGAGCTGGGTGAGCCCATAGACCAGCGCGATGGCCACAAGCCCGCCAATGAGTGCGCCCGCACCCGCGCCCGGCAGCCCGAACAGCATGCTGCCCAGCCCCAGCCTGAGGCCCAGCGCAGCGCCGAAGGCCGAGCCACTGGACACGCCGAGGGTGAAGGGCGTGGCCAGGGCATTGCGAAACAGCGCCTGAAACGCCATGCCCGCCACCGCGAGCCCGGCCCCCGCCAGCCAGGCGAGGCACGCGCGCGGCAGGCGCAATTGCCAGAAGATGACGGCGTCGGGGTCTTGGGCACCGGGGGTGAACACCGCGCGCAGCGGGATGAGCTGGGGCCCGATGAGCGGCGCGGCGAGCAGGACCAGCACCGAGACCAGCGCAAGGGCCGCCAGCGTGAGGGTGCTGCGGGTCATAGCGATTCCTGTGGCGCGACCAGCCGCACGCCGGTGGCGGGGTCCTCGAGAAAGCGGAAAGACGCGCCGAAGATGGCCTCGAGACGTGTGGCGTCCATCAGGCCGGCGGCGCCACCCTGCCACGCAACGGCGCCCGCGCGCAGCGCCAGCACGCGCCCGCCGCTCAGGCGTGCCGCGTTCACGTCGTGCGTGACGCTGACCACGGTCGCGCCGCAGTCTTCGTTCAGTGCGTGCAGAAGCGTGGCCACCTCGGCCTGGTGGCGGTAGTCGAGGAACGCGGTTGGCTCGTCGAGCAGCAAGATGTCGGCCCCCTGCGCCAGTGCGGCCGCGATAAAGACCTTTTGCCGCTCGCCGCCGCTCAGGCTATCGATAATGCGCGCGGCAAGAGGCGTGGTGCCCGTGCGTTCGAGGGCGCCGTCGATGGCGGCCTGGTCGCTGGCGTGGGCCGTGCCGAACGCGCCCGCGTACGGGTAGCGCCCCATCGCCACGAAATCGCGCACGGTAAAGGGCAGGCGCTGCTCGCCGCCGGGTTGCGGCACGTAGGCCACGCGCCGTGCCAGCGCCCGCTGACTATACGCCGCCAGCGGCCGCCCGGCCAGGTGCACGGCGCCGGTCCACCGCGTGTGAATGCGCATCAGGCATTGCAACAGGGTGGACTTGCCGGCGCCGTTGGGACCGACGATGGACCAGCGCTCGCCCGCGCCGATGCGCACCGAGATGTCGCGCAGAATGGGCACGCCGCCCACCGAAAACGAGAGCCCCTCGACCAGCAGTGCGGGCTCGTTCTCCCGCGTTGGCGCGTGCTCCCGCCTGGATTCGCTGACGCCTGCGGACTCATTCATCCGCTGTGTTCGCCCACGCATCCGGGTGCAGCAGCCGCGCCAGCGCCTCGAGGAAATCGGCGTAGCGCGGGCCGGGCCGCATGGCCTCGGCACCCACCAGCACGTGCACGGCGTCTTCGCGCACCGCGCGCAGCACGCGCAACGTATCCCACTGCGCGCGTACACCGGCCCGGGTCAGGTCGCCGGGCGGCGGCTCGGCCAGCACGTCGATGATCACGTCGGGGTCGAGCGCGATCAGACTCTCCGGGCCAAGCTGTGGATAGGCGATGGCCGTGCCGGTGTAGGCGTTGTGCGCATTGGCCAGCGCCAGCAACTCGTCGTAGAAGCCGGCGCGGCCAGCCACGTAGATGCCGTTCAACTGGGCGCTGGCCACGTCGCGGTTGATGACGAGCAGCACGCTGGGCGGCGCGGTCTGTGCCACGCGCAGGCCCACGGCCGCCGTGCGCGCTTCCAACGCGTCGATCACGGCGCCAGCCTTGCGCGCCTCGCCGCAGGCGGTACCGATTTGCCGCAGCGCCACATGAATATCGGCGATGGTCTGGTGCGGCAGGGCGAGCGTCTCGATCCCCAGTTTGCCCAGTTCGGCGATGGCCTTTTCGTGGGTGTCGAGCAGCAGCACGAGGTCGGGCTCGAGCCGCACCATGGTCTCGTAAGCAGGGTCGGAGAACCCGCCCACATCGGGCAGTTCAGCCACGGCGGGCGGATAGTCGCAGAAGCGCGATACGCCGACCAGCCGGCCGGTCAGGCCGAGCGCGTGCACCATCTCGGTGATGCTGGGCGCCAGCGACACCAGCCGCTGCGGCGCCGCCTGGGCCGTGGGTGCGCCCGCCAGCAGCACCGCCAGCAGCAGCAGCGCCACATGCAGGCGCCGCAACGCGGCACGCGCATGCGAAACCGAGTGCGGCGACACGTGTGCACGGGCGCCGGGTAGTCTGGGGAAAATCGTACTCAACATGGGGCCAGCATCCCGCGCACACGGTGGCAAGTCAAATGCAGCGGCACGGCACGGCAACTGGTCCGGCGGGCGGGCGTGCCAGGTGGGAAGTGCGATGGGCCACGGGCGCCTGCCTGGGCCCGGCCCCTGCGCATGCAGGACAGCGCTAGTCGATCGTCACGTCGCCGTCGGTAGCGGAGAGGGCCACGCGGTAGGCGCCGCCGTTGAGCATGGCCTGCAGGGCCTGGGTCTCGGGGCCGACGGTACCGGTGAGCGGCACGGCGGTGCGCACGAGACCATTTTGCGCCTGCACATTGAGGGCCACGCTGGCATCACGCGGAAGCAGGGCGCGCACGTCGCCCTCTTCGGCCTTCAGGTCGATGTTGCCGCCGACGCCGGTCATGGCGAGCAGGCGGATGTCGCCGCCGGCATTGCGCACGGTGACGCCGGCACGCGGATTCTCGATGACGGTGCGGCCGGCGCGGTTGCGTACCGTCACATCGGCTTCGGGCTGGGCCACATGCACGGCGCCGTATTGCGCGTCGGCCTCGAGCAGACCCCGCTGTGCGGCGGCGCGAATGTCGCCCTGCTCGTTGGTGAGCGTGGTCAGCCCGCCGAGACCCTCGACGGAGATGCTGCCGGTGGTCTGGCGCACGGCGACCGGTCCGGGGCGCGGCGCCACGGAGGTCAGGCCGTCGGCCGCTTCGATGCGCAGCGCGATTTCCGGTGGCACCTCGACCACGAGGTCGAGCCGGTAGCGGGGGCCGGCGCCGGGCGTGCCGGCCTCGGGTTTGCCGGTGCCGGGTTTGTCACCGTCTTGGGCCATGCCGCTGACCACGTGCACGGTGCTGCCACGGGTCTCGCCGCGGACGGTCAAGTCTTCGAGTGCCTCGGGCGCGGCGCTGGCGGTGGCCACCCACACGCTGCGGGTGGCGGTCACTTCCACCTGGCTGGCATCGCCCGGGGTCACGTGAATGTCGCCGGGCAGGGTGGCCTCGATCTGTACGGTGCCGCCGGGCGGCACGCTGTAGGTCTGGGTCAGCACTTCGTTGAAGGGCTGCAGGTCATCGCGCGGCACAATGCGCTCGTCGCCCGCCTCCGCCAGGCGCACCACGTAGATGTCGCCGAAGGACGCGGTGAGCGCGACGTCC
>CAYMLC010000016.1:0-18739 GCA_964390765.1 uncultured Nitrospirales bacterium | reverse complement strand
ACCGCATCGATCTGCGCCTGCGCCTCTTGCTGCGCGCGCTGTTCGGCCGCCGCCATGCGCGTGGGCTCGAAATACGCATTGAACGCAACGAGCGCGGCCAAGACGGCGCCCGCCAACACTACCGTGACTGCCGTACGACGCATTGTTCCTTAACCTCCGTGGATGCGACGCAGCACGCGTGCGTCTCGTTGGGTGGGCCCGCTCGGCGGGCGCACCGCCGTGTCCAGGTTGCCTGCTGTTAAGAACGTGCCCAAAGCCCAAGAGGATAGCGCGCATGCGGGGCGCGCGCCAAGCGGCGCCGGCCCGGCTCAGTCCCAGCCATAGCGCTCCACGCGCGGCATCGGTTCACCGTGGCGCTGCAGGTGGCGCAGCTCGCGATAGCTGATCAACTCGATGCCCTGGTCCGCCAGCCACTGCACCGTCTCGGGCCGGCTGAAAAAATCCGCGTCGGCACTGCGGCGGCGCCACGTGCCGGTGGTCGCCTCCATCTCGGGGTGCAGCTCGCCCGCGTGAATGTAGATCTCATGCACGAAGCCCGGCTCGAGTCCGCTGATGGCGCGCTTCCACCATTCCTCGGTCTCTTCCACGGTTTCCGGTTCGCCGCGGAACAGGCGGTCGGGCCGCAGCACGCCCAGCTCATCGGCCAGGTCATACAGCTTGCCGCCAATCGTGCGCGGCATCAGGTCTTCCCCCGCCATGCGGCACGGCAGGTCGTAGTCGGCGGCCACGCGCAGGTACACCTCGTGGTAGCGCGGGTTGTATTGCAAGGTGCCCATGTGCGAGTCGACATGCGTCACGTCGATGCCGGCGTCGAGCGCCTTGTCGATCTGCGCGCGAATCTCTTTCTCCACATCCTCGATGTCTGCGTTCTGATAAACGCCGAACACGCTGGGGTAGAAGTAGCCCTGGCTGTCGACCAGGCTCGGCACACCCACGCGACCCAGCACCGGGCCCCACTTGTAGCGGCCCCACTCACTGGTCAGGGTCAGGTGCAGCCCCAGGTTCGCCTGCGGATTCTCCGCCGCCCAGCGCGAGACTTCCGGAAACCACTGGCACGGCACCATGACAGTGGCCGAAGTCATCCCGCCGGCCTTCAGCGTCTTCATCGTGCCCTGGTTCGAAGCGTGGTTCATGCCGAAGTCGTCGACGTTGAGAATCAAGACGACATCGTCGGTGGTGAAGCCGAGCCGCTCGACCAGCGGGCGCGTATCCTCATCTTGCGCGGCGCTGCCCAGGGCGAGCAGGCAGGTGGTCAGCAGGGGGAGGAAGAGACGGGGGGCGGGCAACATGAGACGAACTCCTTACGTGCGTGTGGCGGGGTAGACCCGGGCGGCCCCGCAGCGGTTTCCGGTGGCGCGCCTCAATACGGCTCTGGCCGGGGCGCCGTCGCCGCTACCTCCGCTGCGTCGCGCGCGATGTCGCCGGCGATGTGCTCGAGCGCACGTGACAGCTCGACGGTCAACTCGCCGGGTGTGGGCGTGGCGGGCGTGCGCAGACTTGTATAGGTGGCCTCGCGCAGCACCTTGCCCGAGGTGCCCTCGTGCGGATTGCGGTAACGCACCAGCAGCTCGGCCTCGGCCTGCACACCCTGCGTGGTGTCGCGCTGGCCAAAGCGCAGCACTTCGACATCGATAGGCACCGCCGTGCGGCCCGCCACACGCGGCAGTTCCGCCTCCAGCTTCTCGCGCACCAGCGTATCCAGCGGCGCCGCCCAGTGGTCGTTCGCGTAGTAGGTGGCCTCGGTCGGGCTCTCCTGGATGTAGATGCCCGGCCGGTCCAGGCGCTCGCTCAGGTCGACGCGCAGCGGCAGCACGTTAACCGTGGCGCGCGCCCCCTCCGACTGGGCGAGGTCGAGCGTGTAGTAGTTGGGCGGCGGCGCCGTGGCGCAGCCCGCCATGAGTGCGATTGCGAGGCCAAGTACTGTCCAGCGCATGGTGCCGGCTCCTTCGGTCGTGGGGTGTGGCGGCTGCGCCCGTATCAGGGCATGCGCCCCTGCGGACGCCGCCCGCGCAGCAGTGCGTCGGGTTGATCAGAAACGGTCTGCGCGAACGCCTTCAGATCGCGCAACGCCTCCTGCAAATCGGCCAGCGTCGACTCAATCAGGGGGCGGTTATCATCGATAAAGGCGCCGGCGTCGCCCGTCAGGCCTTCGGCGCCGGCCAGCGCACGGTTGAGCTGGTCGATAACGTCTTCGAGGCGGTTGGCCAGCTCCGCACTCACGCGCTCGGCATCCGCCATCACCTCTTCGGCCGAGGCCAGCGTGCGGCGGAGTGCGGGCCGGTTCTCCTCGATGGTCGCCTTCAGTTGGGCGGCGAGTTCTTCGGCATCCGCGGCCACGGCGTCGGCCTTCTCGAACAGCCGGTCGATGTTGGGCCGGTTCTCTTCTAGGGTCGCATTGATGTTGTCGACCAGGCCGCTTGCCTTATCGACCCCGCTGCGTACGCCGGCCACCACTTCGGTGATGCGCACGAACTCGCCTTCGCCCATCTCCACTTCTTCCTGCGTATCTTCCACACCCAGAAAATCGCGCAGGTCCGACAACAGCATCTCCGATTCGTCGACCACGCCGGCGAGGTCGGGCAACTCGATAAAGCCGCCGCCCAGCGTCTGTGAATTCAGGCGCATGCCCGGTGGCACCAGGTCGGCCTCGGCCTCGCCGGTCGAAATCTCGAGGTGCATGGGCGAAGTCAGCGAGACGTAGGTGATGGTGGCGAGGCTCTCTTCGTTAATGGGCGTGCCCTCGCGCACGCTGGCCTCCACGATGATCTGGCTCTGGTCTTCCGGGTCGGGATAGATGCCCGACACCGACCCCACCTTCAAACCGCCATAGCGCACGTCGGCGCCGGGGTTCAGTCCGATGATGTTGGTAAAGCTGGCGTAGTAGGTGTGGTGCACCTCGTTGCCGCGGAAGCCCAGCACCACGGCCAGGAACCCGCCCAACAGCAGCAGGGCCACCAGCACCAGCGCGCCGGCCTTGATTTCGGTAGCGGTGAAGTTGTGCTTCTTCGCGGGCATGCGCGCCTCTCTACTGGTTCCCGGTCAATGAACGCAAATAGTCTTCGCTGGTCTCGCCTTCCGGGTCGGGCTGGCGCGCGAAGAACTGCCGCACAAAGGGGTGCTCGATTTGCTGCAGCTCGTCGAGTGTGCCCAGCCCCACCACCTGCCCGCGGTGCAGCATGCAGATACGGTCGGCGATAAGCTTGACGCTTTCCATTTCGTGGGTGACCACGATGCTCGTCAGGTTGAAGGTCTGCTGCATCTTGCGGATCAGCATGTCGAGCCCGGCGCCGACAATGGGGTCGAGGCCGGCCGAGGGCTCGTCGTAGAAAATGATCTCGGGGTCCATGGCCATGGCCCGCGCCAGGCCGGCGCGCTTCTTCATGCCGCCGCTCAACTCCGAGGGCATGTAGTTTTCGAAGCCGCCGAGCCCCACCAGTTCAAGCTTGATCTTGGTCATGATCTCGATTGTCGATTCTTCGAGGCTCGTGTGCTCGCGCAGTGGCAGCGCCACATTGTCGCCCACCGTCATCGAGTTGAACAGCGCCGAACCCTGGAAACACATGCCCATCTTGCGGCGCAGTTCCACCCGTTCGGCCTCGTCCATCTGCGTGCAGTCGCGTCCGCGAAAGCGAATGGCGCCGCTGTGCGGCTGCATCAGCCCCACCAGGTTGCGCAGCAGCGTGGATTTGCCGCTGCCGCTGCCGCCCAGAATCACAAACACTTCGCCGCGCTTCACGTCGAGATTCACGCCATTGAGTACCGTGCGCTCGCCGTACTTCACCACGAGGTCGCGCACTTCGAGAATGTTCTCTGTGGCGCCGCTCTGTGTCGCTTCGCTCATGCCGCGCCAGGCCTCATGAAAAGAACAGGTAGGTCCACGCGAGGTCGACCAGGATGATAAGGAAAATCGAAGTGACCACGCTGGAGGTCGTCATCCGGCCGACACCCTCGGCGCCGCCCTCGACCTGAAAGCCGCGATAGATGCCGACCCACGCAATGGTAATCGCAAAGAAAAGGCTCTTCACCATGCCGCTCATGAAGTCGCGGGCGACCAGTGCCCCGGCCGTCTGTTCGAGGTAGAGGCGCGCATCGATACCGACCACGGCCGTAGCGAAGAGAAAACCGCCGGCGATCATGAGGAACATGGCGACCACCGTGACACACGGTACGGCGATGGCCATGGCCAGATACTTCGGCACCACGAGAAACTTGGTGGGGTTGAGGCCCATCACCTGCAGCGCATCGATTTCTTCGGCCACCTTCATCGTGCCGATCTCGGCGGTGATGGCCGAGCCGTTGCGCCCGGTGATGAGGATGGCCGTCATCAGCGGCGCCAGTTCACGCACAGCTGTAATGGCAACCAGGTTGGCAATGAACAACTGCGCGCCGAACTGCTGCAGCGTGTAGGCCGACTGCATGGCCAGAATCACGCCCACGAGAAAGCAGATAAGCCCGACGATGGGCAGGCTGTTCACCCCGTACTCGACGAAGTTCTCGGCCGCCACGCGCCAGCGCAGGCCGCGCCCGCGCAACGGCATCGGGATCAGCCAGGTCAGCGTGTCGACCATCAGCACGCAGACCTGCGACAGGGCGTAGAGCCCATTGAGGGTGGCGCGCCCCGTATGTCCCACGAGTCCGGTCACGCGGTTTCCTGAATCTTGAACACGGCATCGAGCCGCGCCAGTTGCAATACCTTCATCACCGATTGCGCGGGGGTCAACAAGATGTATTCGACCTTCTTCTGCCCCGAGGTCTTCAGCCCCTCGACCAGTGTCGCGACACCCGAAGAGTCCATATAGGTGACTTCACTCAGGTCGACGTAGACGGGTCCACGCGCACCGCCAATGGCCTTCATCAGCGTCTGGCGCAACTCGGGCGAGGTGTACAGGTCCACATCCCCCGTGACCTTCACCACCTGGCCGCCCTCGCGCGGCGCTACTTCTATGGGCATGGCGTCTCTCCCGCCTGGTTGAGCCGCAGCCGCATGCGCACGCGGTTGCCCCGTTCGGGGCCGGGCTCGAATATCACCTCGTCAAAAGCACTATAGATCAGCGGAATGCCCAGACCGCCGGGCACCACCGTGTCGGGGTCTGGCTCGGCCAGCGGCCGCCGTTGCACGCGCTCGGCCGGCGCGGGTGTGCCCTCGTCGCGCACCTCCACTTCGATGTAGTCTGGCAACTGGCGCAGCGCCAGCCAGACCTCGCGGTCGGTGGCCCGGCCATACGCATGGCGAATGGCGTTGGTGCACGCCTCGTCCACCGCCAGCACCACATCGTCGATGCGCCCGGCCGCCACGTCCTGCTTTTCAAGATAGGGCCGCACCAGGCCGCGCACCGCACACAGCAGGCGCGGGTCGCTGCGCAGGCACAGGGCAATATCGTCGCGCGCGGTCAATCTCAAGCACCGCCCAGGAATTGTACCGCGATGGTGGTGCAGTCGTCGTGCGGGCTGTCCGGGCTGCAGAAATCGCGCACGTCTTCATACAGCGCCTGAATCAAGCTGTTCGGGCCCGCGCCGCAACAACGGCCCGCGGTGGCGCCCAGCCGGCCTTCGCCGTATTCCTCGGCCGGCATGCCGCTGCCCGTCTCGCGTTCGCCGCGGCCCTGCCGCGCCTCGACCAGCCCATCGGTATAGAGCAGGACCAGGTCGTTCACGCCCAGCTGCGTGGTCGTGTCGCTCCAGGTGAAGTCCGCCACCACGCCAATCGGCGGGCCCGACGGCTCGCCGAAGCTGCGTACCTCGCCCGCGATGTGCAGCGCCGGGTGATGGCCCGCATTCGCGGCGGTCAACGCGCCTGTCTGCAGGTCGATGACCAGGTAGTACACCGTGCAGAACATGCCATACCGCGCGCGCTGCACCATGCTGTCGTTCAGCCGGGCCAGCACCGCGGCGGGCGAGGTCTCCGCGCGAGCGTGTAGGCGGAACTCCGCCAGCAGCTGCGCCATCGTCAGCGAGGCGGGTACGCCCTTGCCGCTCACATCGCCGATCAGCACGCCCACCCGGTCGGGGTGCGGCCGCAGGAAATCGTAGAAGTCGCCGCCGACCGTCTTGGCCGGGCGCGTCTCGCCGTAGACCGCGAAGCGCGGGTCCTCCTGCTGCCACTGCTGCACCAGGAACCCTTCCTGAATGCTCCACGCCGTGCTGATTTCCTGCTCGATGCGCTGCTTGTCCAGGATGGCCTGGTGCATCTGCGCGTTCTCGAGCGCGAGTCCTGCGCTGTTGCCCACGGCCGTCGCCAGCAACAGGTCCTCGCGCGAGTAGGCGCGGCCCGGCTCGTCGGTGTCGATGTAGAGAATGCCGAGGATGCCGTTCTTCGCGCGCAGCGGCACACAGATGATCGAGCGCAGCTCGAGCGCCACAATGCTGGCGGCTTCGCTCAGTTCTTCGTCGCCGTCCGTATCCTGATAGAGCACGCTCTCGCCGCCGTTCATCACGCGATTGACCACGGTGTTGCTCACCTTCAATTCTTCGCGTGCGATCGTGCGCAGCGTACGGCCTTCCATGAAGTAGACCGCGCTGTCGTCGGCATGCAGCAGGCGCTCGCCCAGTCCCTGCAGCAGAATCGCGCCCCGCTTGGCGTTCACGGCCGTCAGCGTTGTCGCCAGGATGCGCTCGATCAATTCGTCCCGGTCATAGTTTGCCGAGATGGCGTTCACCACGGAGTAGACCGTCTCGAGCAGCACCGCGCTCTTGTCCGGTGCGGGCGGCGTCTGGTCCTGGCCGCCCGGCCCGATGATGGTGCCGCGGAAGACCGTCGAATCGGCCAGGTCGCCGCCGTTTTCCGAAGCCGGCAGGTCCACCACTTCAAAGCGCAGGTGCGTTTCGCCGATGGTGATGACATCGCCGTGGCCCAGTTCGCCGGCCAGCATCTTCTGCCCGTTGAGGTAGGTGCCGTTCGTGCTGCCCAGGTCTTTCCAGACGAAGCTGTCTTCGCGGTCGACGATCTCGACGTGGCGGCGCGAGGCGGCGGTGTCGTCGATACTGAGTGCACAATCGACGGTGCGGCCAATCACGATGGCCCGTTCGACGGGCACGCGCCGGCCATCGCGTTCGTTGATGACGAATCCCTGTCGCACACGACCACCCCAGGTTGAACGGCGCGCATTGTAGCTGCGCGCGACGCGCGATGGAAACCCCTATCGCATTGTATGCACGAGACTTGCCGCATCGCGGATGGGCGTTTATACTCCGCGCTGCCCAGGGTTGCGAGTCCGGTGCATGCCACCGCCCGCACAATGCGAGACCGGAGCAGATGCCCCTTCCCTTCGTCGAAACGCCGCTTGCCGGCTGGGGCCGCGTGGCGCCCGCTACGTGCGCGGTGTACCGCCCCGAGAAGCGCCGCAGCATAGCGAGCCTGCTCGAAGACGCGGCCGGCAGCACCTTCATTGCGCGCGGGCTCGGCCGCAGCTATGGCGATGCGGCGGTGAATGCCGAGGGCGCCGTGCTCGACTGCACGCGGCTCGACCGCATGCTGGGTTTCGACGAGGCCAACGGTGTGCTGCACGCCGAAGCGGGGGTCAGCCTGGCCGCCATCCTCGAGGTCTTCGTGCCGCGCGGCTGGTTTCTGCCGGTCACGCCGGGCACCAAGTTTGTGACCCTGGGCGGCGCCATCGCCAACGACGTACACGGCAAGAACCACCACCGCGACGGCACCTTCGGCCAGTTTGTCGAGAAGCTCGAACTGCAGACGCCGGCCGGCGAGCGCCTGCTCTGTTCGCCCACCGAAAACGAAGACGTCTTCTGGGCGACCGTCGGCGGCGTTGGCCTGACCGGCGTCATCCTCACGGTTTGGCTGCGGCTGCAGCGCATCGAGAGCGCTTATGTGCGCGTGGATTATCACAAGGCCACCGACCTCGACGAGGTGCTGGCGCAGATGGCGGAGAACGACGCGCGCTACCAGTACTCCGTGGCGTGGGTCGATTGCCTGGCGCAGGGCGCGTCGCTGGGCCGCTCGGTCCTGATGCACGGTGAACACGCCCCGGCAAGCGGCCTGCCCCCGCGCGCCGCCGCTGCGCCGCTGCGCCTGCCGCCGCGCGGACAGAAGAAGGTGCCGGCCGATGTGCCCGGCTTCATGCTCAACAAGTACAGCATTGGCGCGTTCAACGAATGTTTCTACCGCATGCACCAGACCGAGTCGGGCAAGCTGGTCGACTACGAACGCTACTTCTATCCGCTCGACAGTATCCTCCACTGGAACCGGCTGTATGGCCGGCGCGGCTTCGTGCAGTATCAGGCCACGCTGCCGTTCAGCGAGCAGGCGGGCCTGGTAAAGCTGCTCGAGCGCCTGGCCGCGTCGGGCCGGGCCTCCTTCCTGGCCGTGCTCAAGTGCTTCGGCGACGCAAACCCCGGCCTGTTGTCGCATCCCTTCCGCGGCTACACCCTCACCCTCGACGTGCCCTACCGCGATGGGCTGGTCCCGTTCCTGCACGAACTCGACCGCATCCTGCTCGACCACGGCGGCCGCGTGTACTTTGCAAAAGACAGCGCCGCCACGGCCGACACCATCGCGAAGATGTATCCGCGCCTCGACGAATTCAAGGCGCTGCGCGCGCGCCTCGACCCCCAAGGGGTGCTGTGTTCGAGCCTGGCGCGGCGCACCGGCCTGGTGGCCTGAACGCCATGCCGAACCGGGGCGTGGTCATTCTGGGGGCGGCATCGTCGGTCGCGCGCGCCATCGGCGCCGAATTCGCCGCGCGCGGAACGCCCCTGCTGCTGGCCGACTACGACACCGAAGAGGCGGAGAACAATGCCCGCGACCTGGCCACGCGCTTTGGCGTGCAGTGCGAGGCGCGCCATTTCGACGCGCTGGCCTATGATTCGCACGGCCGCTTTGCCGAGCGTGCAGCCGATTTCTTCGGCGCGACGCCCAACGGCGTGGTGCTGTGCTTCGGCTTCATGGCCGAGCAGGACGAGGCCGCGCGCGATTTCACCCTTGCCAAGCGCATGCTCGATACGAACCTGACCGGCGCCGTCAGTGTGCTCGAGCGCTTTGCCGCACTGCTGAGCGCGCGCGGGCAGGGCGGCTTCATCTGCGCGCTGTCGAGCGTGGCGGGCGACCGCGGCAAGCAGAGCAACTACATCTACGGCGCGTCAAAGGCGGGGCTGACCTGCTACCTCGACGGCTTGCGCAACCGGCTGCATGCGGCGGGGGTCGATGTCATCTGCGTGAAGCCCGGTTTCATGGATACCGCCATGACCTATGGCACGCCGCTGCCCGGGCCCCTGGTGGCCACGCCGGCGCAGGCGGGCAAGGCCATTCACCGCGCCATCGAGCGGCGCCGCCACACGGTGTACGTGCGGTGGTTCTGGCGCTACATCATGCTCATCATCCGTGCGATACCCGAATGGCAATTCAAGAAAATGAAAATGTAGTGCGGCGGCCCGCCCTGCCCATCGCCATGTTCCGCGCGCTGCGTGCCTACCAGTGGACCAAGAATCTGCTGGTGCTGGCGGCGCTGGTCTTTGCCCAGGAACTGGGCGACCCAGTAAAGGTGGCGCTTGCGCTCGAAGCCTTCGTCGCGTTCTGTATGGCCTCGAGCGCCACCTACATCCTCAACGACCTGATGGACGTGGAGAAAGACCGCGCCCACCCCAAGAAGCGGCACCGGCCCATTGCCAGTGGCGCCCTGCCGCTGCCCGCCGCGTATGCCATGGCGGGCGGCCTGCTGGTGGGCGCGCTGCTGCTGGGGTACACGCTGGGCTGGGCATTCCTCGGCGCGCTGGTCTTCTACCTCGTGCTCACCAGCTCCTATACGCTGGTGCTGAAAAACGTCATCATCATCGATGTGATGGCCATTGCGTTCGGCTTTGTCGTGCGCGCAGTGGCCGGCGCTTTCGCGGTCGACGTCACCTTCTCGAACTGGCTGGTCGTCTGCACGCTGTTCCTCGCGCTCTTTCTGGCGCTCAACAAACGGCGCAGCGAACTGGTGCTCCTCGAAGACGGCGCCACCGAGCACCGGGCGGTACTTGTGCATTACAGCACGCAGTACCTCGATGCGCTGATCTACATGATGGCCGCCGGCGCCATGCTCACCTACACCATCTACACCTGCGACGCCGCCGTCGTCGAGCGCTTCGGCACGGACAAGCTCTACCTCACGCTGCCCTTTGTCGTCTACGGCCTCTTCCGCTATCTCTTCCTCGTGCATCAGCAGACCGGCGGCGGCGACCCCGGCCGTGCCCTGCTGCGCGATTGGCCGACCGGATTGACCGTACTCCTGTGGGGGTTGAGCTGCATCGCTATTATCTATCTGGCCTAGCCGCCGCGCGCCTTGCACACCGCCGTACGATGAACGGTATTATGCGGGCAGTCGCCAGGCCTCATCGTGGCCGGTTGTTGGGCAAGCACCCGGTCGCGTGACCCCCGATAGACGCTCTCTTCACCTCGAACGCGGAAGTACGCTGCATCGCGCCCGGCGCCCCACGCCGGCGCCCAACGCCGCAGGACGCACGAGACATGACGCCACCAGCCCGCCCCCTGGAAATCGGATACGACGTGATGCGTCGCGTAGGCGCCGTAGTCCTGGGAGGGGGCCGCGGCACGCGCCTCTACCCGCTCACGGCCGTGCGCGCCAAGCCCGCGGTGCCCCTGGTCGGCCGCTATCGCCTGGTCGATGTGCCGCTCAGCAACTGTCTGCATTCCGACATCTACCGCATCATGGTGCTCACCCAGTTCAACAGCCACTCGCTGAACCGGCACATCAACAATGCGTGGCACTTCGACCGGTTCACCAAGGGCTTCGTCGAAGTGCTGGCGGCCGAGCAAACCAACGAAAGCGGCGACTGGTTTCAGGGTACGGCCGACGCCGTGCGCAAGAGCCTGCGCCACCTGCGCAACCTGCGCTGCGACTACTACATTATCCTCAGCGGCGACCAGCTCTACCGCATGGACTACCGCGAGATGATGGAAACGCACCTGCGCAAAGGGGCCGACATCACGGTCTCGGCCCTGCCGGTATCGCGCCGCGATGCCAAGGGCTTCGGCGTGATGCAGCTGCAGAAGAGCGGACGCATCAAGGACTTCGTCGAGAAGCCGAAAGAGGACAGCGTGCTCGATGCGCTGGTGACCCCCGATTCCCTGTTCGACGAATTCGGGCTCAATGCCCAGGGTAAGCCCTACCTCGCCTCCATGGGGGTCTACATGTTCAACGCCGATGTGCTCGAGCATGTGCTGCTCGAGCATCCCCAGTGGTTCGACTTCGGCAAGGAGATTATCCCGAACTCGCTGAAGGACCTGAAGGTCTACTCGCACATGTTCGATGGGTTCTGGGAAGACATCGGTACGGTGCGCAGCTACTTCGAGACCTCGATGGCGATGTGCAAGCCGAACCGCCCCTTCGAGTTTCACGACGAGTACCAGCAGATCTATACGCACAACCGCTCGCTGCCGGGCGTGCAGATTCAGAACGCTACCATCAACGACTGCATTATCTGCGAGGGGACCCAGGTCAACAGCGCCACCATCGACACGGCCATCCTGGGTGTGCGCCAGATGGTGTGGAAGGGCGCGGAAATCAAGAACGCCATTCTGCTGGGCGCCGAGGCCTTCGAGAGTGCCGCCGACTGCAAGGGCCGCGTACCCATGGGCATCGGCGAGAACGCCAAGATCAGCGAGGCCATCGTCGACCACAACGCGCGCATCGGCAAGAACGTGGTTATCCGTGGCGACAAGAAGCTGAAAGACTACGATGGCGAAGGCTATGCTATACGCGACGGCATCGTGATCGTGTATAAGAATGCCGTCATTCCGGATGGCGCACGGATCGGCGCCGTAAGCTGAGCACCGCCCATTGAGTCATGCCGCCGCAAGCAAACGCGAATTCACCTTCGTCGAAGGCCTCGCCTTTACGTTTGCCTACATCGGCATCCAGCTCTGCAGCGAGACCTTCAATACCTGGGGCACTTACTTCTACTCGCCGAGTGAGGGCACCGACCGCATCATCTACGTGCCCATTGCGTGGGTAGGCGCCATCTTCATCATCGCCACCATCTGGGACGCCGTTACCGACCCCTATGTCGGCGGCCTCTCCGACCGCACCCCCTCACAACCTGGGCGCTGGCGCCTGCCGCGCATCAGTGGCCGCCGCCGGCCCTGGATTTTCTGGGGCTCCATCGGCATGGTCTTCACCTTCGTCTTCGCCTGGTACCCCCCGGTCGACGATACGTCCTGGTGGAACTTCGCCTATGGCGCATTCATGATGTGCGCGCACTGGCTGATGTTCACCGTCACCACTGTGCCCATTCTGGCGCTTGGGCCCGAGGTCGCCCGCACCGCCCGCGAACGCGCGCGCCTCGGCGTGTTCATCGGGTTCGGCTTCATCATTGGCCTGGCCATCGCCAGTGCGCTGACCGGCAGCCTCGTCACGATGCTCGACACCGCGCCCGAAGGCGACCCCACCTCCCCCGTGGGCTACCGCCGCGTGGCGCTGCTCTACGCGCTCACGTCGCTTGTGCTCTTCCAGGGCATCGTCTGGCTGGTGCGCGAGCGCTTCACCCCTGTCGAGGAGCACCGCATGGAGGTGCCCTTTCTGCGCGCCCTCGGCGAGGCCTTCCGGAACGTGCCCTTCCTCTGCTACTTCGGCGGGTTCTTCATGTTTTCCGCCGGTTTCCTCGCAGCACAGCGCGTGATTGCCTACTGGGCAGAGGTGGGCCTGGAAGGCGACGAAGGTACTGTGACCATGCTGCTGCTGCCCTACATCGCCTCGGCCTTGCTCACCATTGCCGCCACACCGTGGATCGCTGCCCTGCTGCGCGCCAAGTGGATGATGGTGATCGCGCTGGGCATTCTCAGTACCAGCCTGCCCTTCATGTGGCCCGTGGCCGTGCTCGACGTCGACACCCAGACCAAGGTCTACCTCGGCGGACTCTTGTTCGCCTACGCCGGTATCGGCCAGGGCATCCTCTACGTCATGATTACCCCGCTCATGGGCGAGATTATCGACTACGACGAACAGCACACCGGTGAACGGCGCGAGGCCCTCTACAACGGCCTCAGCGGTGTGGCGTGGAAAGCATCGATGGGCGTCAGCATCCTGCTCGCGACACAGTCCATGGCCCTCTTCGGCAACAGCGCCGAAGAGCCGTGGGGTATCTACTACGTCGGCCCCATCGCCGGCCTGCTCGGCCTCATCGGCCTCGCCTGTATGCTCGCCTACCCCCGCATCGAAGCGCACCCCCCCGAACACCAACGCACCATCTAGACCACCCCCGCCCCGTCATTCCTGCGCAAGCAGGAATCTCGACCATTTCTAGCCGACACGGCCGACCGTGCAACCTCCCCGGCGCCGGCACCGGCAACGCCGCGGGGAACCGCACCAAAGCCCCGGCTGCCCCCGCGTGCCTACGCCACGCCCCATTTGGCCAGCACGCCGTACAGCACGATGCCGGCCGCCGTCGCCACGTTGATGCTGTTCTTGTGACCGTGCATCGGAATGCACACCACGCGGTCGACCCGGCCCAATACGCGCATGGTGATACCGTTGACCTCGTTGCCGAATACGACCGCGCTCGGCTGCGGCCAATCCACCTGGGTAAAGGGCTGCGCGTCAGCGGTTACCTCGACCGCGGCCACGTGAACGCCCTGCATCTGCAGCGCCTCCACACATGCGGTCGTGCGCTCGTAGTAGGTCCAGGGCACATAGGCCTGCGCGCCCAGCGCCGTCTTCTCGAGCTTGTGGTGCGGCGGATGCGCTGACATGCCGCACAGGTGTACGTGCGCCGCGCCACACGCATCGGCCGTGCGGAAGATCGAGCCCACGTTGTACGCGCTGCGGATGTTGTCGCAGACCACGTGCAGGGGATGGCGCGGCAAATCGCCGGCGGGCAGTCTGGCGTAGTGCGGTTCGAGCATGGGGAAGTGTTGGGCCATTGGCTGCGGGTTAGTGGATTGTGGCCAGCCGTGGGGCGCGGTTTGTCTGAAAGATAGCAGACTCGGCATTTTAGCGGCGCACGCCAACGTTTCCCGAGCGCGAGACGTTGGCCCTGTCCAGCCGTCAGCAGCCAAACGCCACCAGCCAGAAACCACGAACACCATGCCCCTTCCTACAAAAGAACTCGTGCCCATGTGCCGGCAGCTGGCCACGGCCTACGATGCGGGCATTCCCATCACGCGGGCGCTGCAGCTGGCCGGCGAACACACCAAGAACCGGCAGGTGCGCGAAACGATGGTGGAGATGAGCGTGGCCATCCAGAATGGCAGCACGCTGGGCGAGGCGGCGCGCGCACAGCGCAAGCAACTGCCCCCGATGCTGGTAGACATGCTGGACACGGGCGAGCACGGCGGGCGGCTCGACGCCATGCTGCGCGAGGTGGCGGATTATTACGAGGACCGGCTGGCGCTGCGCCGCCGCGTGATGAGCATGATGACGCTGCCGGTGGTCTACATCGTTGCCGCGTGGTTTCTGGGCAGTTTCTCGCTCGGACTCATCAGCCAGCTTAACCTCGACGCGCGCAATCCCTTCAACCTGGGCACCTACTTCGAGAGCTACCTGCAGTTCCAGGCTTCCGCGCTTATCCTCTTCGCCACCGTCGCGGCCGTGTTGTTTGTGCTCAACCGGCTCGGCGTGGTGTCGGGCGTGCTGAGTCAGATTGCGCGCGTGCTCTGGCCGTTTAACGCGGTCTCGCGCAAGTTCGCGCTGGCCCGCTTCTTCCGCAGCTTCGCGCTGCTTACCGTCAGCGGGCTCAATGTGAAGCACTGCATCGCCCGCGCCGCCGCAGTCACCGGCAACCCCCATATCCAGCGCGACCTCCTGCAGGCGGTTCCCCGCGTGGCCGACGGCCAGACGCTGACCCAGGCCTTCGCGCCCTGCCGCACGCTCGACCCGACCGCACGCGAGATGATCACCGTGGGCGAGGAGAGCGGCGAGCTGGACGCCATGCTGCGCAAGCTGGCGCAGTATCAGCAGGACGAGGCCAGCCACACGCTGGACCGCACCATCCGCATCATTGGCGTACTCATCATGCTTGCAGTCGGCCTGCTCGTGGGCTACATTGTCATCTCGTTCTGGAGCCGCTACTTCAGCCTGCTGGGTTCCATCTAGCAGCACGGCGCCAGCGCGCAATACCCAGGGCATCATCGCGACAGGGCCGGGAATGTCCGCCGAATACGAACACGACTACACCGAAGAACCGCGCGACTACACCAAGTATGTATGGGGCGGCATCGTCGGGCTCTTTATCCTGATGGTGCTGGCCATCGTGCTGGTGCAGCAAATCAGCCCGCTGGTAGCGCAGGGCAACATCTCGCGGGTGCGCGCCAGCCACATCCTCATTGCCTATCCGGCGGGCGACCCCATCGAACGGGAACGCGCCTACGACACCATTGTCGACCTGCGCGAGCGTATTGCCGAGGGCGAGAGTTTCAGCACCCTTGCCACGCAGTACAGCGACGACCCCATCAGCGCGCGGCGCGGCGGCGACCTGGGTTGGTCACGGCGCGGCGAATACGCCCCGGCCTTCGAAGAGGCCGTCTGGTCGTTGCCGGTGGGCCACCTGAGCACGGTGGTCGAGACCAGCTTTGGCTATCATCTCATCCTCGTGCGCGACCGCTTTATCGCACCCGGCGACACCGCGGCGCGCATGCTGAGCGAGGGCGAGGCCGGCGAATAGCCGCGCGTCTCAGCGCGCCCGTGCCACCAGTATCAGCGTCTCGCCAAAGAGCACGGGCCGGCTGCACATCTGCCGCAAGACCTCGCGCGTGACCGCCGCGTGCGCGGGGTTCTTAACGCCGCGCCGGAATGCGCTGCGGCTGGCCCACCACGCCAGCGGTACCAGGGGCGCATAGCACCAGGCCGCCGCCTTCACCTGATTCGTGGCCACCTGCTCTATCCCAAAGCCCTGCGTGTGCAACATGTAGCGCAGCGCCGGAAACGACAGCAGGTTGATGTGGTGGCGCGGCGCCGGCTGTGTCTCGTCGAGCGGGTGCTTGCCCTTGTTGTGGAAACCGGTCAGCAGGTGGCGAAACCGCGAACGCAACGAAGAGATGTTCGGCGTGCTCAGCAAGAGCGGCGCGCCCGGCTTCAAGACGCGCCGGCATTCGCGGAGAAAGTCGAAGGGACGGCGGATATGCTCGATGCCCTCGATCGAACAGACCGCATCGAAGCTGGCATCGGCAAACGGCAGCGGCTCGTCCATGTTGCACGGGGCAAAGGCGGCCACCTCGGGCAGGGCGGGGTGTGCCTCCAGGTCGCCGGCGGTCGCGCGATACCCCGCCTCGAGCAGGCGCCGCGTAAAGGCGCCACTGCCCGCCGGTAAATCGAGGACGTGCCCCTGCGGCGCGGCCCCACGCAGCAGGTCGAACACCCGCGCGTGCGTGTCCTTCGCCGCGGACATGCGGCTCACCGGCGCCGCCGCAGCCCCCACGGCGCCCAGCGCCACTTCCATAATTTCCATCACGTGGCCATCGCCTCCCGTGCCGCACACCTTGGCATAAACCAAGCCGGTCTTGCAGCAGGGCAGGGGCGTACCGGCGATTGGGCACCTGCCAGAGCGGGCACCGGCCCCGCGCCGGCTTGCAACCCCGGCGGTAACCTAGCGATCCTCTGCCCAGCAGCCACGAACCCGCACACAGGAACCTGATCGACATGCTGCGATACATCATTGCACTCGTTGTTCTCTTGGCCGGCATGGCCCACGCCGAGGCGCCGCTGCGCGTGGTCCTGGTGTCGGGGTCGTGGGAGTACGATTCCGAGCGTTCGCTCACGCATTTCGCCGATTGGCTCGAGGCGCACTACCACGCCGAGACCACACTGGTGCAGGCCACGCACCGCACGCGCATACCCGGTATCGAGGCGCTGGACGAGGCCGACGTCGCGCTGTTCTACACGCGGCGGCTGCTGCTCACGCCCGAGCCGCTCGGCCATATCAAGCGTTACATCGAATCAGGGCGGCCCTTCGTGGCCGTGCGCACCGCCAGCCACGGTTTTCAGAACTGGCTCGAATTCGACGCCAAGGTGCTGGGCGGCAACTACCAGGGGCACCAGGGCGAGGGGCCGGCGCAGGATGTGCGCGTGATGTTGGGCGGCCGCGATCACCCCATTTTCGACGGCGTGGGCAAGATTCGCTCGCAGGGCAGTCTCTACAACACCGGCCCTGTCGCGAGCGACTGCGACGTGCTGATGACGTCACGCACCATCGTGAGCGACGGCAGCCAACCCGCCGCCTGGACCCGCACGTACCGCGGCGGGCGCCTGTTCTACACGTCGCTCGGCACGGTGTCGGATTTCGAGGGCGGCAGCTTCAAGCGCATGCTGGCCCAGGCGCTGTATTGGACAACCGAGCGTGAAACCGCACCGCGGCCCCTGCCGCCCCTGCCCGAACGCGAAGAGGCCACCGGCACACTGCGCCTTGCCGCGCGTGTGCAGGTGCCCGGCAGCGACCCCGCGCAGAACCAGCCTGCGCCGCACGCTATCGAGATGCCGCTCGCCAATACGGCGCTGCTTCTGTGCGACATGTGGGACCGGCACTGGTGCGACTATGCCACCGCGCGCGTCGATGCCCTGGCCCACCGAATGGCGCCGCTGGTCGCGCAGGCGCGCGAAGCCGGCATGCAGATCGTGCATGCGCCCTCCGATACGCTCGGCTTTTACACCGATACCCCGGCGCGCCGCCGCGCGCAGCAGGCGCCGCCCGCGGCACCCATCACGCGCGACACCTTTCCCGGTCCGCCGGAGGAAGAGCCACCGCTGCCCATCGACGACAGCGACGGCGGCTGTCCGGATGAACAGACCGAATACACCGCGTGGACGCGCCAGCACCCGGCAATCGGCATCGACCCGTTGGATGCGCTCAGCGACAACGGCGACGAGGTGTACAACGTGCTGCGCCAGCACGGCATCGATCGCCTAATCGTAATGGGCGTACACACCAACATGTGCGTGCTGGGCCGCAGCTTTGCCATCCGCGCGATGACGCAGCGCGGTATTCAGTGCGTGCTCGTGCGTGACCTGACCGACACCATGTACAACCCCGCCATGCCGCCGCACGTGCCGCACGACGAAGGTACGGCGCGCGTGGTCCGGCACATCGAACAATTCTGGGCGCCGGCGGTAACGGAAGCGGAACTGCGCGCCGCACTAAGCGCCGCGACCAACGAGGCACGCTGACGCATGTTCGAGGTCATCCGCGCGAACCAGCGCAAGTCCATGGTGCTGGTCGTCGTGATGCTGCTGCTCCTGCTGGGGCTGGGCTTCGTGTTCGGCTCGGCGCTGGTGCCCAGCATCGGCGCCACCTACATCGAGAGCAGTGGACCGCAAAGCAGCAGCCAGACCACGCAAATGCAGATGGTCTTCGACCCGACGGCCGGCTTCGTGGGCATGGCCGTGGCCGCCGTGCTCTGGCTCATCCTCTCGCTCGCCGCCTATTGGCAGGGCGACCGTATCCTGCTCAGCAGCACCGGCGCCGTCGAGATACAGAAGGAAGACCACCCGCGCCTGTTCAACATCGTCGAGGAGATGAAGATCGCGGCGCAGCTGCCCAAGATGCCGCGCGTCGCTATCATCGATACCCGCGTGCCCAACGCCTTCGCCGCCGGCCGCAGCCCCGACAATGCCGTGGTCGCCGTAACCGTCGGCCTGCTCGAGAAGCTCGACCGCGACGAGTTGCAGGGCGTGGTCGCACATGAGGTCGGGCATATCGTCAATCGCGACGTCCTCTTCATGACGATGCTGGGCGTCATGGTGGGCACCATCGTCATCCTCGCCGACGTCTTCCTGCGCAGCGTCTTCTACAGTTCGCTCGCGGG
>CAYMLC010000015.1:0-20203 GCA_964390765.1 uncultured Nitrospirales bacterium | reverse complement strand
TGCCAGCATTATTTTCAGCACTCATTCGTATGTATGCAAAGTTAAATGGATCTAGCGCACGTGGATACGACGCACCCGGTTGTACGTAATCCAGAACCGCCGCAGGCGGTCCTGTACCCTTGCGTCGAGCTGGATGGGTGAATAGGCAGCCTGCACGTAAAGCTGAATCAGGTCTTCGGATTCCTTGCGCAGCGCATTGAGTTCGCGCGGGAAGTGGGCGATGAATTCATAGGGCGTCTGCCCGGCCTCGCGCGGCACCCCCAGATCGTAGGCCAGCGCGCACAGCGCCTCGTATGCGTATTCGACGTGTTGCGTGTCGGTGAACTGGTTGCTCAGCCGCTCGTCGCCCATCGAATTGTTGAACTTGACCGAGGTGGCAACGTGGCGCGAGATGCGCCGGGGCCGCCGCCACCGCGGCAGCGTGGGAATGCGCAACACCCGCTGCAGAAAAACATCGATGGCCTGGAAGATGCGGCGCAACCAGCCCGGCAGGCGGCTGCGGTTGCGCCCGAAATGGGCGGCCGCACTGCCCAGCCCGCGCAGGGCGCCGTAGCCCACGAACGCACCGAGCACGATGAGGGCCGCGCGGCCCGCGCGCTGGGTCACGCTCTGGGCGCTGGCGATTTGTTCTTCCGAAAAGCGTGTCGGATCGACGATGGCCAGCGGGTCTTGGCCGCGCGACCAGGGGTCGAGTTCGCGCTCGGCCACGAAGGCGATGGGCGGCAGGCCGGGCTTGGGCAATTGCAGGGCAATCAGCAGCATCATCAGCACGAGCGTGACGCCGAGCCCCACCCAGAAGACGCCGACGCGAGCGGGCATCCGCACGCGGCGCGCGCGAAAGAACTCGCGCAGGGCGGCCAGGCTGGACAGGTTGAGCAGCAGCAGCGCGCTGGTGGTGTAGATGCCCATGTAGACGGTGCCGGCAATCACCCAGCGCGGGCCAAACTGGCGGATGAAGGGCAAGCCGAACGCGAAGATCAGCATGACGGGAATCGAGAAGTAGAAGACCGCCATACCGGGGTGGCGCCCCTGCAGCTTGTCGCTCAGCTTGCCCGGCTCAACCGCCTTGGGCTGGGCCTTGCGCGGCGTGGGTTCGGTCGGGTCGTAGGGCTCCAGTTCGTACATGGGCACGATGACATCGGGCGGCTCGCTCTGGAAGTAGCGGCGCCAGTTGGGCTTCTCCTTCTTCTCGCGGGCCGCACGCTCCTGCTCTTCGCGCGGTGCAAAGGCCATCTGGAACTGGCGCACCGTGCCGGTCAGGATGCCAACTTCGCCCGCGTGCGGATTCTCGTCGACGCAGCACTCGTGGGTGAGCCGGTTGACCGCCCACCATAGAAACGTCACGACCAGCATGTTGAACCCGGCAGCGAGCCAGACGTTGTCGTTCAGAAATCCGCTGGCGACGGAACCCACCTCGTACATGCTGGTGGTCACGAGCGTGTACAGCCCGATGGCGCCCGCGAGCAAGATGAAGTAGAGCAGCCCCTCCTCCGAGCCTTCGCGCGCAATGAGCCGGTTCAGCGCCACAATGCCAACGATGAAGACCAGCGCCACAAAGCGGATATTCGCGTCGTGCACCTCGGTGAAGACAAAGCGCACATCCAGCAGAAAGAAGAGCGCGCTGTACACCATCAGGAAGATCAGCGTCGGGGTGACGGCATCGATCAGGAGGTCGGTGATGCTGCGCTTGGGCGGCGGCGGTGCGTAGCGCATGGCGCTGCCGCCGAGGGATTGAAAGTCGGTCTTGACGGCTGGGGCCGTGCGCGCTTCGGCGGGGACGGGCGGCGCTTCGCCGTGAACCTCGGGCGCGGTCAGCAGCGAAGCGAGGTCGGTCTTCTGCTCCTGCCCGGTGGCCTCCGGCTCGACCGGTGGTGGCTCGTAGGGCCGCGGGCTCATGTGCCAATCCTCGCGGGTGAAATCTCGTGCAACTGGCGCTCGTGCTCGATGTGCAGGCAGCCGATGGAATGGGCCGCCAGCAGTGGCGCAGCCTCGTTGTACGCGGCGACATCCTTGATGAGAAAGACGGTCACGTTGAAGCCGTTGAGTTTCAGCCCGCCGAGGGCCAGCGCCAGCCGCTCGGTGACCAGGGGCACCACCAGCAGCAGCGCGGCATCACGCGGCAGGCGGCGGAATTCGTTCATGAGCAGGCGTTCACAGTCCAGTCCGTTGCCGGGCAGCACCCGCGCCAGATTCTCGGCAATCTTCTGCGCCTGTATGGGCGTACGCTGCGTCGGCACGCTCAGCGGATTCAGGCGGTCACTCTCGTCTTCGCCGATCACGCCCTGGTCTGCCTCGTAACGCGTGAGCGCGTCCACCCCTTCCGCCTCGTACTTGGCCACCTCCGCTGCGTCGGCCGCATTGGTGATGAGCCCGACCTGCTCGCCCGACATCTGCAGCAGATACGCGATGGAGGCCGCCGTCACAATCGCCAACTCGATGCGCTCGTCCTTGCCCTCGGGCTTGTAGCTGTCGGCGTGCAGGTCGAGCACCAGGGTGCCGCCGTAGACGCTCGATGGTTCGTGCGTCTTCACGTGCAGCCTGCGCGTGCGCGCAGTTGCCTTCCAGTGAATCGTGTTCAACGGGTCGCCGGGCACGTATTCGCGGATACCGTTGATGCGCGTGGGGTCGTCGTAGATGCGATTCGACAGGCGCACGGGGCCCATGGGCCGGCGCGAGGCGATGTTGAAGGTTTCGATGTAGGCGATGGTCGGCAGCACCGACACATAGTCGCGGCGCTCACCCGTGCGGAACCGTTTCTGCAGACCGAACACGTCGCCCGATTCCATCAACAGCGGGCCGAGGCGGTGGTAGCCGCGGCGGGGCAGCGTCAGGCGGTAGGTCAGTGTGATTGAATTGCCGGGCATGAGAATAGCCAGGCGCGCGTGCTCGCCCTCGCGCGGACAGTCGGCGGGGTGGTAGTCCTCGAAGTAGATCCACGGGATGGGCCAGCCGCGGCGATTGGTGACCGTGATGGTGACGTTCACCGTGTCGCCCTGCTGCACGGTGTCGCGGTCGACGCTGCGCTCGCAGTCGAGCCCGCTGAGCCAGGCGAGCGAGGAAAGGTTGGCCACGCCAACCAGGAGCAGAAAGGTGTACACGGCGAAGGCCATGTAGGGACTCTGCAGCAGCCAGGCCACCGCCACTGCGCCCGCGGCCACGGCGAACCAGAACGCGTTTTGGCGACTCATGGCGCGAGCATAGCACGCGGCGCGGGGGTGCGCCCGAAAGCTGCCGCCCAGCCATTGCCAGGTCGGCAGAGAAGTGTCGGCCTGACCGGTGACCAGGGATTGCCACAGCGGTGCATCGACCACGCCCACAACGACTTAGCGCGAACGCGGCGTCTTGGCCCGGGGGTTGCTCTACTGCAATTGCCTTTGCCGAGACGGAGACCGCTGCGCGGTACATACAACCGCAAGCCAAGCCCCGCTCGACTGCGCCGTCCGCGAAAGCGGTCCGGCGAAACACCGCCCCGCGTGGTGCGTTTCCGTCTCGGCATCCACCAAAGGCCATGCGGCACGAACAAAAAAAAGTTGTTGCCCGGCGCAGCAATTACTTGTCAGTTCATGGCACACTGCTTATAGTTGGATGTCGGGGCAGGCAGGCCGCAGGCGGTCTGCAGTCCAGTCGTGAGGGAGGTTTGGCCAGCCATGCCACAGTTTTCGTATACGGCGCGCGCGCGCAACGGCAACAAGACCACGGGCACCATCACCGCGGACAACCGTCAGGCGGCGATGACGATGTTGCAGGCCCGCGGGCTGGAGCCGGACAAGGTCAGCGAGAAGGCGAGTATGTTCAGCCTGGGCAGCAGTGCGCCGCGGCTGAACAAGACTGTCAAGCTGCGCGACCTGCTGGTGTTTACGCGGCAGTTGAGCACCATCGTCAGTGCCGGTCTGCCGCTGATGCAGGGCCTCGATATTCTGGCCGAGCAGACCGACGACCCGAACTTCGCCGCCATCATCGATGCAGTGGCGCAGGAAGTCGAAGCGGGCGAGACTTTCAGCGATGCGCTGCGCAAGTACCCGCGGGCCTTTCCCAGCCTCTATGTCAGCATGGTGCGCGCGGGCGAGGCCGGCGGTGACCTGGACGGCGTGCTCTCGCAGTTGGCCGATTACCTGCAGGCCACCGAAGAGTTGCGCCGCCGGATTCGTGGCGCCATGACCTATCCGGTAGCGGCGCTCGGTATCATCCTGCTGATCTCGGCGGGCCTCATCATTTTTGTGGTGCCGCAGTTCGCGGAAATCTTCAACAGCTTCGGGCGCGAGTTGCCGGCCCCGACACGCATTCTGATCGCCGTGAGTGAATTCCTCCGGCAGTGGTGGTCGATCCTCGCGATTGTGGCGGCCGTGGTGGGGCTGGTCACGTTTCTGCGAATCTATGGCAGCACCAAGAGCGGGCGCTACAACCTCGACTCGCTCATGTTGCGGGTGCCCGTGTTCGGCGACCTGACGCGCAAGGTATCGATCAGCCGTGTCACGCGCACGCTGTCGACCCTGACGCGCAGTGGCGTACCCATTTTGCAGGCGCTCGAGATCGTGGAGCGGACGGCGGGCAACGAAGTGTTCGCGCGGGCCATCGAGAATGCGGGTGAAAGCGTGCGCAATGGCGAGACGCTGGCCGACCCGCTGGCGCGCTCGGAGGTCTTCCCGGCCATGGTCACGCGCATGATTGCGGTGGGTGAAAAGACGGGTGCGCTCGAATCGATGCTCATCAAGATTTCGGAGTTCTACGACTCTGAAGTGAAGTCGACGGTCGATAATCTGACCAGCCTGCTCGAGCCGATCCTGATTCTGCTGATGGGCCTGATTGTGGGCGGCATCGTGGTGGCGCTCTTCATGCCCATCCTGCAACTGTCGAGCCTGGTGGGCAACTAGGCGCACAGCCGGGCACACAGCCGGGCGCAGACTAACCCCGACCTCCTGGTGCCGGGTCGCTCTCCACGCGAGGCGGCCCGGCTTAATTTTCTCCACGGCGGCGCATTCGTGCGGGCGCGGCTCGCTTGGCTATCCTCTCCTCCGCTGCCCATCGCTTTGCCGGAGACCATGCCCCATGTCCGCCGCCTTGCCATCTGCCACGCTCAAGCCCAAGGAAGAACGCCGCCTGATGCGCGGCCACCTGTGGGCGTACCGCAACGAGTTCAAGCAATTGCCCGAACTCGAAGACGGCGCCCTGTGCGATGTCTTCGCGGAAAACCGCCGCTTCGTCGGGCGTGGCTTCTACCAGGCGGCCGGCGGTATCGCGGTGCGTGTGCTCAGCCGGCGGCAGGAACGTATCTACGGCGCGTGGCTGGCCGAGCGCATCGCCGTGGCGCGCAAACTGCGGCAGCGCCTGTTCCCCGGCAGTGCCTGTTATCGCTGGGTCTTCGGCGAGAGCGACGGCCTGCCCGGGTTCGTGGCCGACCGCTACGCTTCGGTGGTGGTGGCGGAAAGTTCGTGCGCCTTTTACCGGCCCCATGCCGAAGACCTGGGTGCCGCGTTCATGGCGAGCGAGGGCGTGCGCGGGGTGCGGCTGCGTTTCGCGGAAACCGTGACCGACATCGGCGAGATACCTGCGGAAGCCGAGGTGGAACTGGAAGGGCTGAGCCTGCGCGTCGACCTGGCGCAGACACAGAAGACCGGCCTCTACCTTGACCAGCGCACCAACCATCGCGTGCTGTTGCCCTTTGTGCGCGGCGCACGCGTATTCGACGGCCACTGCTACCACGGGCAGTGGGCATGCCACGCGGCGCGCGGCGGCGCCGAGCAGGTGACGGCGGTGGACACATCGGCCGCGGCACTGCGCCATGCCGAGGCCAACGCCGAGCGCAACGGCGTGCGCGACCGCTGCCATTTCGTAGCGGGCGACGTGGAAGAACAGCTTCGCCAGGGCCGGGGCACCTATGGCGTGATTGTGCTGGATCCGCCGGGACTGGCAAAGAGCCGCGGCCAGGTGCGCACGGCACTGCCCAAGTACCGGCGCATGAATGCAGCCGCGCTCACACGCCTGCGCGACGGTGGCGTGCTGGTGTCATGCAGTTGCTCGCACTTTGTCGACACGGCCGCGTTTCTGGACATGTTGAAGCAGGCGGCGGTGGTGGCGAAGCGGCGCGTACAGTTGCTCGAGTTGCGCGGCGCCGCCCCCGACCACCCGGTGCTGCTGACCATGCCCGAGACGGCCTACCTGAAGTGTGCGGTGCTGCGGGTGACGGGATAGCCCCTATTCACTGGCGCCCGCCGCGGCCACGTTCACACCGGCTTCCTCGAGCAGCTTCAGCACTTCCTGGTGTCCGCCCCGCGCGGCGAGGTCGGCCGGGGTCTGGCCGAGTGCATCGGGCTGCCCGGGGTCGACACCGCGCCCAAGCAGCAACGCGACGATACTGGGAAAGCCCTGGGCCGCTGCCTCGTGCAGGGGGGTGCGTGCCGAACCCAACGCATCCACGAGCGTGGGGTCCGCGCCGCGCTCGAGCAGCGCCTCGACCACGCCGGCCCGCCCGAGACGCGCCGCGAGATGCAGGGGGGTCAGGCCGAAGATGGCGGTATTCACGAAGCTGGGGTGCCCATCGAGCAGCGTAGCGACGCGGGCCGGCTGGTCCGACTCGACAGCGCGCTCGAGTTCTTCGAGCAGGACCGCACGCAGCAGCAGCACCGTACGCTGGCGCGCCTGCCGCTCGGCGATCTGGCGCTGGGTCAGGTCGGGCGAGGGGTCTTCGATCATGCGCGCCATGACCAACTCGAGCGGGGCCTTGCCGGCATTGTTCTGTGCGGCCACGTCGGCGCCACGGCCCAGGATGAGGCGGCACAGCCGCGGCTGGCCGTTCTGCGCAGCCAGATGCAGCAGCGTGTTTCCGTTGCGGTCGCGCACATCCACATCGATGCCACGCAGGACCATCATCTGAATCGGGCCCCAGAAGCCATTCTCGGCGGCCCCGTGCATGGGCAGCGCGCCCGACGCATCTTCGTGCAGCGCATCGGCGCCATTCTCGAGCAGGGCCTTCACCACGAGGATGTTCCCGCGCCGTGCCGCATAGTGCAGCGGCGTACGGCCCTGCCGGTCGACGGGGTCGATCGCAACCCCGCGCGCCAGCAATGCGGCGCTGTTCTCCGGTGCCCCACGCTCAGCGGCGAGGTGCAGGGGCGTCAGGTCGAGGCGATCGCGCACCTCGGGGTCGACGCCGCGCCGCAGCAATTCGTTCATGACCTCGGGTGTACGCAACTGCACCGCCGCGAAAATTGGCGTGCGGCCGTAGCGGTCGGTGTGGCTGGGGTCTGCGCCGGCGTCGAGCAGTTCGCGCACGAGGCCGGGCAAGCCGGCGTCCACCGCGGCAAACAGCGCCGTGCCGCCGTTGCGGTCCTCGGCCGTGATGTCGGCCCCACGCGCGGTCAAGAACCGGGCCATGTCGGCTTCGCGCGCGGCCAGCGCCACGTGCAGGGCCGTACGGCGCAGTTTGTCTTCCGTTTCCAGGTTGGCCCCGGCCTCCAGCAGCACCGTGGCCTGCGGCTGATTGCCGGCCGCGGCCGCCACGTGCAGCGGCGTCTGGCCATCCACATCCTTGCGCTCGGGGTCGGCACCTTGCGCGATAAGGTAGCGCACCATGGGCAACTGCTGTGCGGCAATGGCGGTGTGCAAGGGTGTGCGGCGTTCGCGGTTACGCGCATGGATGTCGGCGCCGGCTTCGAGCAAGACCCCGGCCGAGGCTTCGTCGCCGGTGCGCGCGGCGTAGTGCATGGGCGTCAGCGACTCGTCGTCCTTGGCGTTGAGTCCGGCCCCAGCGTCCACCAGCCGCGCGACGGTGCCCGCATGGCCATTGGCGACGGCAAGGTGCAGGGGCGTCTGGCCGAGCCGGTTTTGTGCCTGCACCTGCGCGCCCAATTCGAGCAGCACATCCAAGAAGGCGGTGTCGCCCTCGCTCGCAATAATGTGCAGGGCAGTACCGTCGAGGTGGTTTACGCTGCGCTCATCTACATTCGCCAGGCCACGCTCGATGAGGAACCGCACACTTTTGTCGGCGCGCGCATTGACGGCCATGATGTAGGGGGTCTGCTCGAGCAGATCGAGCCCCATGGGCGACGCACCCAACTCGAGCAGGCGCTGCGCCATCTCGGGCTTGTTCGCGGTGAGCGCCATCATGTAGGGCGAGATACCGGCAGGCGTGCTGCGGTTCAGCGTCTCGGGCGAGTGCTCGGCCAAAAGCTCGAAGGCTTCCATATCGTCGTGCTTGATTGCCGTGGCGGTCGGCATGGGGTAGCCGGCTTCGATCAGGGAATGCGCGATGGTCCGATTGCCGGATTCATAGGCCAGGTCGTGCGCCCCGGCCAGCAGCGGCAGATAGGTGCGGCCGATGGCGAACACGGCATCGAGTGCACCTGTCACAATCGCATTGTCCAGCGCATTGTGACCCTGGTCATCGACCAGCAGATTGATGCCGCGGAAACGGGGCAGGAATTCCTGCAGCAAGTACGTATCGTTCGCCGTACCCGCGAGGTGCAGCGCGCTCTGACCCGCCAGGTCGCGCACCCAAATCTCGGCCTCCGCATCGAGCAGTGCGCGTGCCGCTTTCGCATGTTGCATGCGCACCGCACGCAACAGCGGGGTGTCGCCGTTGTCGTAGCGGAATTCCCTGCTGGCCCCGGCGGCAATCGCCTCGTGCACAGCGTAGGCGTCGTCCGCGGCGACGGCGGCGCGCAGGGCCTGGTTGGCCGCCGCGCGCTGCATACGCGCCTTGACCGGCAGCGGGTCGACGCGCAGCTGGGCATAGGTCTTGAGCGCACGCTGCCAGTTGTCGACACTTTGCCGCGCCGACACCATCGAGTCGGCAATCGTGCCCGCGGCATAGGCGCGCTCGGCTGTGTCGATTTGCTGGAATCCGGGTGGCGGCTCTGCGGGAATGACGCCGCTGGGGGTCAGACTTGGCGGCCCTTGCCCCGGACCCGGGGCTGCGGGTGTGCCCGGGACCGCGGGCGTACCGGGCAAGGTGACGGGCGGCATTGGCTGCGCCAGCACGGCGCGCACCTCGCCCAGGCCCACGGCAAAGCCCAAGGCTACGAGCAAGAGCGCCGCGGCACCCTTTGCCGCGGCGGGAATCAGCGCCGCGGCACCCTTTGCCCCGGCCGGAATCAGCGCCGCGACTCCCTTTGCTGCGGCCGGAATCCAAGTTACACGACCACGCGTTACCTTGCGACTATGCATGCCCATCCCCTGCCCTTCGGGCGCGATTAAGGTGCCTCGGCGCGCCAGCGATAGGTACCCGTGCTGCGCGCGGGCAGTTCGGTCTCGAAGGCCTGCCCGTCTGCCACAACGGTAAAGGTACTGGGCGCGGATGACGCGTTGGCGACGACCAGAACGATGTGCCCGTCGGGCGTCTCGAAGGCGACGTTGTTGAAGCGGCGGTTGCCTTCCGTCGACGCGATACGCACGGCGCCACGCGGTATGTACTTCATGAACTGCCCGTACATGTAGTAGTCATAGTAATAGACCACCTCGTCGCGGTCGCTCAAGTATTCGATACTCGTCTCGCTGGCGCTGTGCGGGCCGTTGTTCGGCTTGCGGTTCTCATCGAGCATGATGACCCATGCATTGTACGAGCGGACCCAGTTGCGAAAGAAGCGGATGATCTCGATGGCGCCCCGGGTCTCGAACACGGAACCCTCCGTGAAGTAGAGCGGCTGCTGTGGAAACTCGGCCTGGATTTCCGACATCGCCTCGGGCTGCCCCTCGTAGTGGTGAAAGGCGACGCCGTCGACGTACTGCGCGGCCTCGGAATCGTTCACGACCGTGCGCGGAAAATCGAGGTAGTTGAAGTTGTGGTCCCAGCACCAGATCTCGGTATCCAGTTGCGCCTCGGCAAAGGCGGGGCCCAGGTGGTCACGGATGAAATCGCGCTGGTTCTCGGGGGTCCAGAAGCAGGTGGGGTATTCTGCGTTGGGGAAATTGGGCTCGTTCTGCGGGGTAATGGCGTGGATGGGGATGCCCTCGCCCGCATAGGCCTCCACGTATTTCACCAGGTAGTCGGCGTAGACCCCATACCATTTCGGTTCGAGCTTGCCCGCCAGCATGCTGCCATTGGTCTTCATCCAGGCCGGCGGACTCCAGGGCGACGCGAAATACAGCAGGTCCGGATTGATTTCGAGTGCGGTCTCGATAACCGGCAGCAGGTAGTCGCGGTCTTTTTCGATGCTGAAATGCTGGAGGTTCGGGTCCGTCTCCCCCGCCGGCGGGTCGCTGTAGCTGTACCAGGGCTCGCCCACGAAGTCGGACGTACCAATACATAGCCGCATCAGGTTCATGCCGATACCGTCTTCGGGGTGCACCAGCTTGCGGATGACTTCGCGCCGGCGCTCGTCGCCCAGGCGGCTGAGGTTGTAGCAGGTGGCGTGCTCGAATGACGCACCCATGCCCAGAATGGACTGGTAGCGCGTGTCGGGGTCGAGCACGATGGCGTCATCTGCGGGGGTGTCGGCGGGGCCCCAGGCGATAGGTGCGAGTGGGCTGAGCTTATGGGTCATGTCCTCGCTGCTCAGCCAGCCCGAGACCTGCTGCGCGGCGGCGAGGTTGGCCGCGCACCCGACCATCAAAAGTGAGACTACGTATCGCATGGCCTACTCCTTAGCTGAAGGCCGTGAGTATAGCGCAGCGGTGGCGGGTGCGTCAGCGTGCGGCGGTCTGGGTGGGTGCGGGCGCCTCGCGCAGTTTTTCGATGGTGGCGCGCAGCGACCGCTTGAGATTGGGGCCGTAGCCCTGAAAGACGCGCGCGACCTGACCCTGCTTGTCGATGACCGCGATGGTCGGGATGCTTTGGATGTTATACGCGCGAGTCGCTTCGCCCGCCTCATCAAGCAGCACGGGCAACCCCTCGATCTCGAGCTGGTTCAGCAACTCGCGGATGCGCGGTGGCGCGTCGGCCTGATTCACGGCGTATATGGCAACGCCATCGCCATGCAGTTCGCGGGCGAGGGCACCGACTTCGGGCAGGGCTTCACGGCAGGGTGGACACCAGACCGCCCAGAAATCGAGCACGATGACGTCTTTGCCGAGGTGCTCGCGCAGGTCGACGGCGCCCCCTTCGAGTGCCGCGAGCTTGAACGCGGGAGCCGCCTGGCCGACCAGCGGATGACTGCCGCCGAACTGGCTATAGACCACCAGTGCGACCAGAATAGCCAGGGTACCATACATCAGCAGGGAGCGGAGGCGGCCGCCCGATTCTTTCAACACCGGGGGTTCGTTGCTCATGCGGTGTCCTCCTCATCCGCTTCAGCCAACAGTTCGCGCAACTGCTTCGCGACCTCCTGCTTCATGTCGGCCTGGCCTAGGTGTACATAACGCACGGTGCCGGTCTGATCGACAATGACCACGTGCGGAATATTGTCTACGTGATACTTTGAAATAACATCGCCCTCGGGATCGAGTACGACGTCGCCCTTGATCTCTTCGCGCTCGATAAACCGCTGCACCGTC
The DNA here is from genome assembly GCA_964390765.1 of uncultured Nitrospirales bacterium. Taxonomy (GTDB): domain Bacteria; phylum Hydrogenedentota; class Hydrogenedentia; order Hydrogenedentales; family JAGMZX01; genus CAYMLC01. The sequence continues at coordinate 8,776 of CAYMLC010000015.1, read as the reverse complement.
TCGGCCTCCTCGCGCACGCTCACGAGGTAGAAGCCGACGGGCGCGTCGGAGAAATCCTTGCGCAGGGCCTCGAATTCCTGGGCGGCGGTGCGGCACCAGGGGCACCAGGTGGTCCAGAAGTCGAGCACCACAAAACGCTCTTCATGTGCCTCGGCCAGCCGGAACGTTTCCCCGTCGAGGCGGGGCAGATCGAGCGCGGGCGCGGGCTGGCCGGTCAAGTCGTAGGGGTCCGTGCTGGCGTCTTCTTCGGCGTCGCCGGGGGCGGTGGCTTCGGTGCCGGCAGTGCCCTTGGCGGTGCCGCCCTTGTCTGCAGCTTGCGCGTGTGCGCTGCTTGCCGTAGCTGCGAGGAACAACGTGCAACCCGCCAAGGCCAAAACGATTCGTAAAATCATATGCGTCAACTCCTGGTTGCGTGGCGCCCGCCACACTGGGGTCCATTGTTATTCGTGTGCGGCGGCATTCGATGTCGGGTCGAGCTGGGCAAGCATTTGCTCGCCGAGTTGGTCCAATCCCTTGTAGGCGCGTTCGGCCCCCTCGAGCGCACGCAGCGCCCGGGCCATCAGTACACGGTCTTCATGCGGCAATTCGCTCACATCACGCAGGTACGTGCGAATGGTAAACAGCACCAAGTTGGCATCGGGCACCCCCTGCACCGTCTGACGTTCGTAACGCAGCCAGAGCCTTCGGGCTTCCGGGGGCGCTGCGTGCCAGGCGCGGCTGCGGTCGTGGGTGTCGCCCACCCGCTCGGGGTGGTGGTCGAGGTCGTCGTCGGTCTCGATGCCCCACACGAAGCGGCTGTAGGCGTTGCCGGCGCCAATGCGCTGCAGCATGGGCAGGGCTTGTCGCTTCGTCTGCTCCATGCTCGGCACCGGTGCGTGCACCCCGGCAAAGGATTGGCCGAGCTTGGCGCGCGGCGACCAGTAGTTGGGCGTGGTGACATGGACCGCGGCGAGATGTTCGGAGCTTTCGTCGAGCGCGACGAGGGCCAGGTCTTCCTGGATTTGCGCGGCCAGCCCGAAGAAGGCCTCGGTGGGGTCTTGCGCAAGTACCACGCGCTGGCCGGTGAGTTCGCAGCAGAGCACGCCCGACTCCAGGCGGAAGAGGGCTGGATGTTCGGCGCACAGGCGGGCGGCGATCCAGCGGTTGGCGGCATCGAGGCGCGCGGGCGCCAGCCCGCAAACACCCGCGTAGGCCTCGGCATGGCGCGTCAGTGCCGCCGTGGTGCTGGCCCGATACGTCTCGAACGCGCGGTCGATCTGAAAAGTCTGGGCGTCGCGCGGGCCGTTGCCGAAGTCGTGACCCAGCCGCTTGAGCCCTGGCCCGAAGCTGAACACGCCCGAATGGTAAGGGCGATAGACGGCGGGCGCAGGAAGTTCGGTTGCCGTTGGCATGGCGCGCAGTGTAATGGGCGTCCGGGGGTTATTGGTATGGCATGCACATTGGCACAACAATGCCTGAGCGCGTGCGCCCGGGGGGATTCTCGATGCGGGCGGCCAGCATGGGGGCGGCGTCCGTTTTGTATAATGCCGGGCCGCAACCGATGCGCAACGCTTTCGCGCCCGACTCAGCGCTTGCCGAACACCTGCTGGTAGACGGGGCAGCGGTAGGCAAACTGCGCGCGCAGGCTGGGCCACAGTAACGCCGAGAGGTGCAGGGGCGCGCGAAAGGTGATGTCGTCGACGATGGTACTGCCTTCGCCGGCGCGCACGATGCGGTGACGGTGCCGCCAGTAGCTCAGGAAGAAGGGCAGCCGTTTGCCCTCGTCCACAAAGTAGAACTCGTTATCGTTGGCGCCGTCTTCGGTAATCACGCTGATCCACCGCTGCTTGAACAACAGCATGTTCAATTCGAGGTGGACCTCGTCGCCACGTTTCGAGCCGTCGAAACGCAGCACCTTTACGGGTGGAAAGGGTGGGTTAAGCTTGATGAATAGGTCTTGATTGAATCCGGCCATCACGGTCTCGGGCGGCTGGGCAACCGGGGTCTCGATAACCAGACGCATGAAGCTTTACTCCCGCTCGATGCCGAGGGCGCGGTCGATGCGCCGGCTGATGGGCATCCCGGCTTCCAGTGCCGCTTCATAGTGCGGCCGCGCGGCTTCCGGGTCTTCTCGCTCGACGGCCAACCAGTAGGCCAGGTTGTAGTGCGCCGGGCCGTAGTCCGGCGCCTGCACCAGCGCGGCTTCGGTCACGGTGATCGCTTCGTCCAGCGCATCGGTACGCGCGAGGGCCGCGCCATGGTCAGCCGCGATGGCGACGTCTTCCGGTGCCAGCTCGTGCGCCGCGGCCAGGTGCTGCACCGCTTCGTCCCAATTCTGCGCCCAGAACGCACTGCGTCCAAGCGCATGCTGGCCCGCCGCCGTGCGTTGCACCTCCATGCTGTCCAACATACCCGCCACGGCCGCATCGACCGTCTTCTCGAAGTTGTCCTTCAAGGCCTGCGCATCGTCGGCGCGCAGCGCGTCCAAGGCATCGCCCTCGGCCGTCAGCTCGGGTACATTCAGATAAGGCACCACGCGCTGCAATACATTCTGGAACGAGAGGTCCGCCAGCAGCGGCCCCGCGGTCAGCTCCAGTTCATCGCGCCACAGCACGTCGCCCTCCGGCAGCGTGACCGTGCGCCCCCCCAGTTTCACGCGCAGGCGCACGTCGGAATCGTACAGACCGTACTGGGTTTCGATGTCGAACAGCAGGTCATATCCCTGCTTCGACAGGCGCTCGCGCCGGGCCGCCTCGGCATCGCGCACCGTGTTGAACCCCGCCGTGGTCGACAACGGTGACACCATCGCGGGGGGCGGTTCGACAAATTCGTCCAGCCCACGCTCGACTTCCGCCAGCACAACGGTTCCGGGGTCGTATTCGCCCAGTGCCTCACGAAAGGCCACGCGGATACGGTCGTTCACCATGGCATCGACGCTGGTACCGATCACACGGCCGACGCGCGGAATCATGCTCAACGTGTCGCCGGCAGGGCTGACCGCAAAGCGGAACTCGTCGCTGGCCCCGTCAAGGGCAAAGGCGGGTGCCGTCGATTGTGTGAGGCCCTGTTCGACCTGGGGCTCGATGGTCACGCAGCCGACCAGCAGCAGCGGCAGCATCAGCATCAGGAAGAAAGCGGTGCGGACGGAATTCATGCGGGCCCTTTGTCTAGCGCGAAGTACAATGAAAGAAGACGCAGTAGCGTGACAGGGCATTCCCCCTTTTCTGCGCGCGATGCAACGCGCCACTGTGGTTGCCTATGCTATGGGCATGGCGGCGCACGCGGGCAGAGTGTATCTCGTTGGTGCGGGCCCGGGCGACCCGGGGCTGCTGACCTTGCGCGGACAGGCCTGTCTGGCGCGGGCGGGCGCCGTGGTCTACGACGCGCTGGTGAATCCGGTGCTGCTGTCCTGGGCGCCGGCGGATGCCGAGCGCATTTATGTGGGCAAGCAGTCCGGCCGCCACAGCCTGCCGCAAGACGACATCAACGCGCTGCTGGTACAACAGGCCGAGCGGCACGCGCACGTGGTGCGGCTAAAGGGGGGCGACCCTTTTGTCTTCGGGCGCGGCGGCGAAGAAGCACGCTATCTGGCTGAGGCGGGGGTCACCTTCGAGGTGGTGCCGGGCGTAACGGCGGGTATCGCGGCACCGGCCTACGCGGGCATACCGGTCACGCACCGTGGGCTCACGGGGGCGGCCTGCCTGCTGACCGCGCACGGCGCACCGGGTGACGCGGCGAGCCTGGACCTGACGCGCCTGGCGGTCGACGGCACGCTGGTCTTCTACATGCCGGTGCAACACCTGGCCGCCTGGTGTGCCGCGCTGTGCGATATCGGCCGCGCACCCGACACGCCCGCCGCCGTGATTGCCTGGGGTACCCGCGCGCGGCAACAGACCGTCGTGGGCACGCTGGAAACCATCGCAACGGCGACCCAGGCAGCGGGTCTGGCCGCGCCGGCCGTGCTGGTCGTGGGCGAGGTGGTCGCGTTGCGCGCGCAGCTGAGCTGGTTCGAGCAGCAGCCCCTGTTCGGCCTGCGTGTGGCGCTGACCCATGCACCGCGCGCCCACGACGCACTCGAGCAAGGCCTGCGCGAACTGGGCGGCGATGTCTTCCTCTTCCCCACGGTCGAGTTTGCGCCGCTGCCCGCGGCCGAGACGCCGGCCGACCCCGGCGCTTTCGACTGGATTGTGCTGGCGAGCGCCAATGCGGTGGACCACCTCTTCGACTTGCTGGACCAACAGGGGCGCGACTTGCGCGCGCTGGCACACACGCGGCTGGTGGCGTTGGGTTCGGCCAGTCTGGCCGCGGCACTGGAGCGGCGCCACGTGCGGCCCGATGCGCAGGCGGAACAGTATGACGGCGACGCGCTGGTGGCGGCGCTTCGGGCAGCGGGCGGAGCGCTGGACGGGGCGCGCGTCTATCTGCCGCGGGCCGATGTGGCGCGCTCCTCGCTGGGGCCGGCGCTGCGTGCGGCGGGGGCCGAGGTGGTCGAGCAGGCGGCCTATCGCAAGCAGGCGCCGGCGAACATGCCCGAGGCCGTGAGCGCGCTCGAGGCCTTCGCGCCGCACTTGGTGGTGTTTACCAACGCGGGCGCGGTACGGCACTTCCGCGCCAACGTAGACCCCGCGGGCCGGCCCTATGCCTTCGCCGCGCTGGGCCCCGTGACCGCGGCAAGCGCGGCCGATGCGGGACTGGAGGTGGCGGTGCAACCGGCAACCCCCGACGTACCTAGCCTGGTCGAGGCCATCGTGGACTGGTATCGGTCGGATGGCCAGCGCGACTAGGCCAGCAGGACGATGCCATCAGGACGCGGCATCAGGTTTGAACCCGCAGCCTACCGCTGCACGAAGTTGGCGCCATCCCAGGTGTAGCCCTCTTCGCGGAAGCCCTCGAATGCCCCCGGATCGCGCACATCGTTCTCGAGCACCCAGCGCACGAACTTGCCCTTGATGGCCTTGCCGAAGTGGCCCGCGCTGCGGCGGCCACCCTCGGTCTTGAAGTCGACCCGCAGCGCCGCGCTGGTATCGATCGCCTTGGCGTAGGCCTGCGGCAACAGGTCGACCACGGGCTGGCGCCCGGCCAGGCGCGTCAGCCGCTCGGTATTGAAGGGCCGCCAGTAGCGCGCGAGCCAGGTGTTCACCGGCAGCTTGTAGCGGGGCAGCGGCGCATCGGCCGGTACCAGGCCGAATAGCGCTGAGACGATGGCCACGCGCTGGGCCAGGCGCTTCTTCGCGCGCAGCGAGCGTGCATCGAGGTGTTGATAGACCACCCCGGTGTACCGAGCGAACGCCGGCAGTGTGGGTGCATCGAGCGCGGCCAGGTTGTGCTCGTGCCAGGTGGCCGCTTGTTCAGGCTGGCGCACGCCGTACCACTTCAAGCGCTCGTCCGGTTTCAGCTGGGCCAGCTGCTTCAGCACGCCGTGTACCGGGGCAGCATCGTCTGCCCGGGCCACCCGGAAGCTGGGCTGCTCGCCCGCCTCGGTGGCCTTGCCCTCACTCGGCGGAAGCAGTAGCAGCACGCCCGGTATCTCCCGCCAATTCCGTCGCGTCGACCTGCTCGTATTCGTCGAACACGTTGCCCTTGCGGTCGACGGCCCGCGCGGTGATGTGGCCGGGCTTGAGGTCGATGACCCAGAAGTGCGGGGTCGGCGACGCCTTCTCCATGTACCACAGGTCGCCGTTGCGGATGGGCCGCGTGCCGATGCCGAAGCTGCCGTCACCCAGATAGACGGTACCGGCCTCATCAACCTCGCTGCCGATAATCGGCTTGGTTCGCTTGAAGGTGTGGTCGTGGTGTTCGAAGCCGAGGTCGAGCCCGTGCGCATCGAACAGCGGCTGCCACGCCTTGCGCGCGCGTTCGGCGGCCGACTTCTCAAAGGGGCGATAGCTGGGGAAGAGCCCCTCGTGATAGACGGCCAGCTTGTTGGGCACGTCTTCGTATTCGTTCAACGCGGCGGCCAGCCAGTCGCGCTGCGCGCCTTCGTGGTCGTGCGTGTGGCCGGTATCGAGAAAGAACAGCGTGGTGTGTGCGCCGGCGGCGCGTGTGAAGTAGGGCGTGTCGGCCTGCTTGAACAGCCCGTAAAACCAAGGCGCAATCTCTTCGGGCGTGCCCTCTTCGTCGTTCACTTCGTGATTGCCGATGGCCAGCATCAGCGGTACGGTGTAGCCGTCGGGCGTCTCCATACGATGGCGGTAGTTCCAGAACCACGCGTCCCACACCGCGAGGTTGCCGGGCTCGCCATTGGCATAGGCGATGTCGCCGCCAATGACGACCGCGTGCGGCTCGTATTGCGAGGCTTCGCTCAACAGTTGGCGCGCGGTGAAGGTGGGGCCCTGGTCGCCGCCCACAATCAGGCGAACGGGCGCGCCGTCGTTCGGCAGCGTACGGAACTTGAACTCGCGCGAGTAGCCGTCTTCACCATTGCCGGCCACTACGAAGTAATCGGTATCCGGCTCGAGCCCGCTCAGCGCGACCGAATGAATGAAGCGGGTTTCCTTACCCAGCAGCGCGCGGCGTTCACCCGTCGTCTGCATGGCATAGGCCGCGCGGTCGCCCGCGTGCGACGTGGTGTCGTAGTAGACCTCGCTGGCTTCGCCGCGGCCCTGCGACATCCAGTTCACGACGATGGAGCTGCTGGTATCGTGCGTGTCATAGGTGAGATAGACGCCGTCGGGCGAGACACAGCCCGCAGCGAGCATGGCCGTGGCAACGGCGAGCAGGGAAAGGTGGCAGGTGGTACGCGTCATAAGGCTTATCGTTCTCCTTGTCTCCCGGGCGGCCGGCCGCTGAACTGGAGCGCTTTCGCTTGGAAGTCGCTGAACTGGAAATGCCTGCCCGGTACGCGGGAGTATGACGCACAAGCGCGGCCGGTTGCCAAGCCACCCCGTAACCGGTTGCTAACAATCTGTGGCAAGAGTAGCGTGGAAGTACGGAGGCGCAGCGCGCGCCACGTGGAATACGAGGCAGACAGAACATGCATGTGACAGCAGCTCGAATCTGGATGGCGGCGTGGATGAGCGGCGTGGCGCTCTGGGCGATGGCGGCGCCGGCGCCGGCAGAACCGGCGAAGAACATCATCATCATGATCTCCGACGGTATGGGCTACGCCCATCTGGAAGCGGCGAGCCTCTATGCCACGGGCGAGCGCCGCAGCCAGGTGTATTGGGCATTCGACCACATCGTAGGATGCACGACCTATTCGCTGATGAACCGCGATGGCTATGACCCCGAAGCGGCGTGGGCCGATTTCCGCTGGGTACAACGCCTGCCCACCGACAGTGCCGCCGCCGGCAACGCGATCTCGACCGGCGAGAAGACACACAACGGATTGATCGGCATGCAGCGCGACGGCGAGAAACTGCGCCACCTGATGGCGGATGCCGAAGCGGCGGGTAAGTCGACCGGCGTGCTGAGCACCGTGCGGATCAGCCACGCGACACCGGCCGCGTTTGTCGCGCACAACGCGTCGCGCAACAACGAGGAAGAAATCAGCGCGCAGATGATAGGCGACAGCGCGCTGGATGTGCTGATGGGACCCGGGCACCCGTGGTACGACAACGACGGGCGCCAGGTGGGCGGACTCGAACCCGAAGTCTTCGAGACCACGCTAAGCTATAAGTCCGTGGGTGGCAAAGAAATGTGGCGGGCACTGGTCGAGGGCGAGGCCGTGGGAGCCGACCGCGACAGCGATGGCGACGCGGACCCCTGGACGCTGGTTCAAGATACCGAAGCGATTCTGGAACTGAAGGAAGGCGAGACACCCGAGCGCGTGCTGGGCCTGGTGCCGGTGCACTCGACCCTGCAGCAGAGCCGCACCGGCGACAGCGCGGCCGCGCCCTTCGAGGTGCCGCTGACCACAGGCCTGCCGACCATGGGCGACCTGATGCTGGCTGCGCTCAACGTGCTCGATGAGAACGAGAACGGCTTCGTCTTGATGGGCGAAGGCGGCGCCGTCGACTGGGCGGGACACGACAATGCGATCGGCCGCATGATTGAAGAGCAAGTGGACTTCGACCGTGCCGTAGCCGACGTCGTGGCCTGGGTCGAAGAGCACAGCTCATGGGACGAGACGCTGCTCATCGTTACGTCCGACCATGAATGCGGCTACCTCGTAGGCCCCGGCAGTGACCCGGAGTGGGAGCCGCTGACGAACAACGGCAAAGGCGAAGTGCCCGGCCACGAATGGAAGAGCGGCAACCACACCAATATGCTTGTGCCGCTCTTTGCTAAGGGGGCGGGCGCCGAGCGCGTACACGACTACGTGCGCGGCGAAGACCCGCGCCTCGGCCCCTACATCGACAACACCGACATCAAGCCCTTCATTGTCAGCGCGTGGGAGTAGCGACTACTCCTCGTCGAGGGTTTCCACCACGATATTGTGGTTGGTGTAGATGCAGATGTCGGCGGCGGTGCTGAGGGCTTCGCGGACGAGGCCGGCGGCGGCGAGGTCGGTGTGCTTGATGAGGGCGCGGGCGGCGGCGAGGGCGTAGGCGCCGCCGGAGCCGATGGCGAGGATGCCGTCTTCGGGCTCGATGACGTCGCCGGTGCCGGAGATGAGGAGCGAGCGCTCGCGGTCGACGACGGCGATCATGGCGTCGAGGTTGCGAAGGTAGCGGTCGGTGCGCCAGTCCTTGCCCAGTTCAACGGCACTGCGCAAGAGATTGTTGTTGTATTCCTTCAGCTTTTCTTCGAAGCGCTCGAAGAGGGCGAAGGCATCGCTCACGGCGCCGGCAAAGCCGGAGATGACCTGGCCCTCGGCGAGGCGGCGCACCTTGGTGGCGTTGCCCTTCATGACGGT
>CAYMLC010000014.1:15612-20390 GCA_964390765.1 uncultured Nitrospirales bacterium | reverse complement strand
GCCGACGCGGTCCTTGTAGGCCTCCACGACCTGCGCGCGCTCGGCCTGGCCGCCATTGGGCCCCGTGGTGCGCACGCGTACCTGACGCGTCTCGCCTGCCTCGAAGTCGAGCGGGGCATCGGTCAGCAGCTGGTCGCCCGCGATGCGAAACAGCTCGTTGTCGGCGTCGCCTTCGCCCACTTCCAGCGTATATACAAACGGCCCCGCACCCGCAGGCGCCACCGTAGACAGCGTACCCACCGGCGTGCCGGGTGCTGCATCTTCCGCCACGGGCCCGGCCGCCAGCGCGACGTCGCCGGGACCATCCACGGCGAGCAGCAGGGCGCACGTGCCCCCGTTGAAGGGCCCCGGCCCGGATACGCTCAGTTCGTACACGCCGGTGTCTTCGGGAGCCGTGACGGCCCACGTGTAGACCGCGTCGAACACCAGCGCGCCATCGGCAACACGCGGCGTATTCAGCGTGGCCAGGGGCGGCCCGTCGCGCCGCCCGAAGGTGCCATAGGTCCCCCCCAGCAAGCGCGCATGGCGCACCACAGCCGTCGCGGTGGCCGGCTCGCCCGTGGCCGGGTTTCCCGCTCCCGCCAGCGACAGACTGCACACCGGCGCACGCCACGTCACCGTAAACAGCTCGGGCGCAGAGGGCCCGGCCTCGCCCACGCGGACCACGCGATACAACACGCTGGCCGCGGCGGGGTTCGGCGAGTTGTCATCGCTCGTACGCACCCGCACCGTGGTGGTGCCGCTCGGGTCTGCGTCCACCGCACGCGCCAGGCCGTCGCCACTCTCGATCCGCAAACCCACCAGTTCGTCGCCGTGGCTGACCGTGAAGCGCAGGGCGCCGCCTGCCCCACCGGCAGCCGGGTCGAGCCAGCCTATGGCCAGCGTGCCCGGCCCCACCCGATCGGCCCCGGTCACGAGGTCGGTGAGGGTGGTCGTCTGCGCCCCGGCGAGGTGGGCCATGACCCAGCCGAGTGCAGCAGCGCAACCGGCGATATGACAGTAGTTTCTTGACACGACGGTACTGTTCTGTTCTGCTCGCACGCACGGTGCTGCGCCCCAGCCTACCCGGTATCCGGGCGCCGCATCTGTGAAGATTGTGTTGATCACACGCGTTTTCCGGGCTCGAACTTCCCGCAAGCCCCGCGTGATGACCTATACTCTACCGCAACCGGGAAGTATGTGACAGGCCGCAGGCCAGGGAATCTCGAAACACGTGCGTGCTTGGGCCTTGATGCTCGGGTGGGCGGTTTGGCTGGGCGTGGCCGCGCCGGCGGCCGCCCTCGTTTTCACCATCGATCACACCGCGGAGCCCGAACCCGAGCCACCCGCGCTGCGCTTCAACAGCTTCGAGCTGGCTTGGGCCGTGGCCACGGCGGTGCCCGGCGACCATACGCTTCGCATCGTGACGCCCGGGCCGGGTGGCGTAGCCGGTGGCCAGGTCTTCGACAGCGGCTACGTGGTGCCCACGCTCGAACTGGGCGATTTCGGCAATATCACCGTCGAGGCCGTGGTGCCGGTCACCCTCTTGAGCGACACCACACTGGCCATCTTCCGCATCGCCTCGACCACCGGACGCACCCTGACCCTGAACGGCCAGCCGCCGGACGCGGCCCAGCCCAACCAGCGGCTGGTGTTGCGCAGCGCGGCCACCGAGCCGATGGTCGACTTCGGCGACGGCACCGGCAACGGCGTGCTGGTGGCGCGCGATGTGACGCTGCTGCGCGAGGCGGGCGAGAGCGCCGCCCCGTGGATGGAGTTGGGCGGCGAAAGCGACGCACCGAACGTGCTCGAACGCGTGACGTTCAGCGGGGCCAGCACCCCGACCCTGGCCGCCCCGGTGCTGGTGGCGGGCCGGACCCTGGGTATTGTGAACGGCGGCACGACGACCCCCCTGCAGGTGCGCCTGGGCAACGTCGATTTCTCGCTTGCGGGCGGTATCGGGCCGCGCGTGGTACTGCGCAACCGGGTCGACTTCGAAGCGGTGGATTGCCGGTTCTGGGCGGCGCTGGGCCAGAGCGCACCGGCCGTGGTGTCGCGCAGTGTCGAGCGCGAGCCGGAGGGTTCGGGCGTCTTCGAGGACGGCGGCACCACCGCGCGTTTCATCGACTGCTCGTTCATCAGCCGCACGGCCAAACTCTTTCAGGCACTCGGACTGCCGACGCATGTGAACGTGAACGAATACGTGCTCGAGCGGCCGGTCTTTGTGGGCGCCTGCGGCCTGACGGCCTTTGATATTGCCGACAGCCGCGCGCGGGTGACGGTGCGCGGCACTGATGCCGGCGACCTGCCCAGCGACAGCCGCATCGACCTCGACCCCATGCTGGACGGCGGCACCGAACGCATCGCGCGGCTGCACAGCGGCCGCTTCGCCTTGACCGAGGCCACGGCCAGTGTGCCGCCGCCCGGCCCCGCGCACATCGATTCGGCGGAGGCGCCGCTGCTGGAAAGTCCGGTAATCGCCATCACGCGCTGCCACTTCACCAACGGGGCCGGTGGCTATCGCTGTGGGGCGACGGGCGGCACCGGCGCACCCAGCGTAACGCTCGAAAACACGCTCTACGCAGGCGGCGGCGTGCCGGCCTACCTCGACCTGTCGGGCGCGCACACCGGCGCCGGCACGGCCACCCTGCGCCACGTGACCATGACGGGCCCGGTCAGCGACACGCTGTTGCGCGCCAATCCCGGCGACATTCTCTACGCGCCCGGCAGCCTGCTCGACGGGGCCGCCCCCGGGCGGGTCTTCATCGACACCGCGAACCCGCCGAATCTGCTGGTGCTGCGCCAACTGATGAACGAACCCACACCCGCACTCGCCTGGGATGGCCGCGACCGCAGCGGCCTCGGCGGTGCGCCGCCTTCGCTGGTGGTGGCCGACCCCATGCTGGACGCGGCGACCGGGCGACTGACGCGCGCGAGCACAGCGGCCCTCGCCGCCGCTACGGGTTCAACCATCGCGCTCGACTACGAAGGGCAACCGCGGCCGGCCCCCGCCAGCGCGGCACCCACGCCCGACCTGGGCGCCGACGAGGCCGAGTTCGGCCCCACGGCTGCGGCCTGGCTGAATCCGCCCGCGCAGGTTGACGCCGATGCCCCGGACGGCACACCGGTGGGCGACCTGGCGAGTGACGACCCCGACCCCGGCGACACGGTGACCTTTACGCTGATCGACTCGGCGGGCGGCCGCTTCGCGCTGCGGGCAGACGGCACCGGTATCGACGTGGCCGACGCGGACCGCATCACGCTGGCCGGCGCGCCCTACGAGATCACCGTGGCGGTCGAAGACGCCAACGGCGGCACGACCCCCACGCCCACACCGCTCGCGATTGAAGTGGGCGACTTCCGCGGTCCGCGGCTGACGGGTGTCAACGTGAGTGGCCCCTACAGCATCGACGTGGCGTTCGACGAAGCCCTCGACCCGGCCACGGCGGAAGACGCACAGACCTATCTGCTGACAGGGCCGGGCGCCGGCACGCTGCCGTCGCGCCCGCAGACGGCCACCCTTATCGACACCGGCACCGTGCGGCTGGCCTGGGACGTAAACAATGGCGAGATGCGCGGCGGCGGCGATGTGACCATCACCGTCGACGCGACCATCACCGACCTGCGGGGCAATGTGGTGGCGCCGCCGCTCAGTGGCACCGACCCGGGCGGCGCGCGCGCCCTGGCGCCCGAGCTGGCGTCGATTCAACTGGAAGATGCGCGCACCATTCGCGTGCTCTTTTCCGAGGCCATGGACCTGGCCACCACCCTGCGGCCCGACGCCTACACCCTCATCGGCGACGGGACCGGCACCCTGGCGGCCTCGCCCGACCAGGTGAGCGGACTGAGCGCGAACACGTATCGCCTCATCTGGAACAGCGGCGAAACCGCGCCGGATGCCACGGTGACGGTGGTCGCTGCGGCGGACATCACCGACCTGGCGGGTAACCCGCTGGATGGTGCCGCACGCCAGGCCAGTGCCGACACCGAACCGGGCGACACCCCGCCCGCACCCCGCCTCACGGGGGTCGCGCGCCTGGGCGACCGGCAGCTGGCGGCCACCTTCAGCGTGACGATGGGACCCGAGGCACTGGTGCCCGCGAATTACTTTCTGGACGGTTCGGGCCGCGGCACGCTGACGACGAACCCGGACCGCGTGGCGCTGCTTTCGGGCACCACCTACCGCCTGACCTGGGACGCCGGCGAGCAGCGCACGGGCACCGGCAACCTGCTGCTGACCGCGCTCAATATGCGCAGTGCCGAGGGCGAAGCCATCGACCCGCAGGGCAACCGCGCCACCGGCGACGGCGCGGGCACGCCACCCACCGTGGCCGCCCTCGAATACGTCGACATCGTGCGCCTGCGCGTGGTCTTCAGCGAAGCCATGGACCCCGCGAGCGCGGGCAATCCGGCGCGCTACACACTGTCGGGGCCGGCGAGCACCCAACTCGATGCGCGGCCCGAGGAAGTGACCGGCAGCGGCAACACGTGGACACTGCGCTGGGATGGGCTGGGCCTGTTGCCGGCGCGCGATATCACGGTGACCGTGGGCGATGTCCAAGACGCCGCGGGGAATCCGCTGGGCACGCCGAAGGCCACCTCGTACCGCGACCGCATTCAGGTAACGGGCGTTCGCGCCACGGGCCAATTCGCTTGGCAAGGCGACCCGCTGCTGCTCGAGGCCATTGCCGCGGGCGGCGCGGCACCGCTGCAATACACGTGGCTGAAAGACGGCGAGATGATCGCCACCGGCCGAACCTTCGAGGTCGCCGCCGTGACGCCCGCCGATGCCGGGGTCT
>CAYMLC010000014.1:15128-15602 GCA_964390765.1 uncultured Nitrospirales bacterium | reverse complement strand
GGGTCTATGTGGTGCAGGTGGGTGACGGCCGCAGCGAGGTTGTGAGCTCGGGCGGGCAGGCCGTGGTGGTACGGCCGCCGTTGCGCTTCATCGAACAGCCGCCCGAGGTGGTGCGCATGAATGAAGGCCGCCGCGCTACGCTGGCGGTCGAAGTGGCCGGCGGCTTTGACGAGCGCAATTTCGAGTGGTCGCGCCAAGACGCCGAGGGCCTGTTTCAACCTGTCACCAGCAACATCGTTCGTGACGGTTCGCGCGCCGCGCTGGTCTTCGATCCGGTACTGCCCGAGGACGCCGGCGTCTACCGCGTTGCCTCGTTCGACCGGCGCGGCACCGTGGTCGCCGGGCCGATAACGCTCGAAGTGGCCGTGCGGCTGCCCGCTTCCGGGGTACTGGGCCTGGCTGCGCTGGCGGGTGCCCTGGCCCTGTTGGGGGCGCGCCGCCGTTTGTAGCGCGGCTCCGATGCAGGTGCCGCGC
>CAYMLC010000014.1:7845-15118 GCA_964390765.1 uncultured Nitrospirales bacterium | reverse complement strand
GGCGAATGAATACCCTGCCGCGCCCTGCTGTTGCCCCGGGGTGTGCGGGGGTTGACCCGCCGGAGTATCATGCCGCCCATGCATCCAACCGCAGTACCCACGCGCCCTGCGCCGCGCCACTGGCTGGCCGGTGTGCTCATCCTCGCCCTCGTCCTCAGCGGCTGTATCAGCACCGGCCCGCCCAGCCAGTCGGCTATCCTGCGCGCGAAGGACAGGGTCGCGCCCGCGCTGGTGCACATTCGCCCGGTGAAGGAAGTCTTCCAGCGCGGACAACGGCGCGAAGTGGCGACCATCGGCAGCGGCTTCATCGTCTCGCCCGATGGCTACGTATTGACCAATGAACATGTGGCCGGCGAGAGCCGCTTCGTGCGCTGTGTCCTCTTCGACCGCGAAGAGGTCGAGGCACAAGTCGTCGGCGTCGACTCGTTCACCGACATCGCCCTGCTCAAGCTCGACGTCGAACAACCGCTGCCCTATGTCACGCTCGGCGACAGCGACGGCCTCGAAGCGGGGCAGGTGGTGCTGGCACTGGGCAGTCCACACGGGCTGGCGCGCAGCGTGTCGATGGGCATCATCAGCGTGACCGAGCGCTATCTCGACGGCTCGAGCGAGTTGGCCTCGCCCTACAACACCTGGATTCAGACCGACGCCGCCATCAACCCCGGCAACAGCGGCGGGCCACTGGTGAATCTGCGCGGCGAAGTAATCGGCGTGAACGCGCGCCGCCTGCGCGGGGCGGATAATGTGGGCTTCGCCATTCCCGTAAACGTGGCACGCGCTGTAATGGACGAACTGCGCGTGCACGGGCGCGTGCGCCGCGCGTGGCTGGGCCTCGAACTGCAGGAGATGCTGGCCCGCACCGAAGACAGCACGCAGCGCGGGGTGGTGGTGGGCGACGTGGACCCGCTGTCGCCGGCGCGTGCGGCGGGCCTGCAGCCCGGCGATGTGCTGGCCGCCGTGAATGGCACGCCGGTCCACGCGCGCTTCGCCGAAGACCTGCCCGCCGTGCGCCAGCAACTCGCCCATTTGCCCATCGGCGAGCCGGTATCGCTGACGGTGCGGCGCGGCACGGCCGAGCAGACCCTCGCCGTGACCACGGCCGAGCGTGGCGCGATGAAAGAGGCCGAAGAAGTCTTTGAAGCCTGGGGCATCACCGCGTCGAACGTGCCCCCCGGCATTGCGCGGCGCGCCCAACTGCCCGACCGCGCCGGCGTGCTGGTCAGCGGCGTGCAGCCGGGCAGTGCGGCGGCCACGGCCAGCGTGCGCGCGGGCGATGTGGTCCGCGCGATGGACGAAGAACCGGTGGCCGATATCGCGGATTTCCGCACGCGCTACGAAGCGGCCCTCGAACGCGATCAGGCGCTGGTGCTGCTGGAAGTGAAGCGCGGTGCATTGATGCGCTACTCGCTGATTCGCCGCGAAGACATCAACACGACGGACGAAGCTGCGCCGGATATGGGTGGGCCGGGCGAGGAGGTGAGCGAATGAAGTTGCGCGCCGTGGTCTTCTGCGCCGGCCTGCTGGCGGTGCTCCTGTACCCGCTGCCAGCCACCGCAACCAGCATTGCCCCGGGGGTCTTGCAGCGCGCCCACGCACAGGTGGCGCCCGCGCTTTGCCGCATCGTGTATACGAGCCACGTAACCAGCCCGGCCACCGGCGAGACCAGCCGCCGCACCAACAACGCGCTGGGACTGGTGGTGCGGCCCGATGGGCTGCTTATGGCCAACGGCCACCTGGTGCGCGAGAACAGCCGACCCGTCCAACTGATTGTCGTGGTGGGGGACGGCAACGGTGAGCGCGAGTATACGGCCACGCTGCTGGGCAAGCCGGCCGACGTCAACGTGACCTTCCTGCAAATCGACAGCGAAGAGACGCTTGACCTGCCACACGTGCGCTTCGCACCGCGCCCGCGCCTCGCCCTGGGCGAACCCGTGACCGCAATCGGCATGCTGGGCGCTTCGCTGGACTATGCCCGCACGCTGTATGAAGCCCGCATCGGCGCCGTGCTCGAAGAGCCGCGCACCACCTATTGCCTCGACCGAAGCGTGCAGTTCGGCTTTGTGGGTGCGCCGGTCATCGACCGGCTGGGCAACGTGGCCGGCGTCATCGGTTATGAGTTGTCGGCGGCCGAGGGCGGCGAGTTGTACACGCGCAGTGGTCACCCGCTGATCTTTCAGAGCGAACTGCTGCGCCCGCACATCGCCGAACCGCCCCGCGACCCGAGCGAAACCATCATCGAAGGCGACGCGTGGCTGGGCGTATTCACCCAGCCCCTGACCGACGACTTCGCCACCTACTGGGGTGTCGCGCCCACGGGCGGCCTGATCGTAAGCACCGTGGTGCCCGGTTCGCCGGCGGCCGAAGCGGGGCTGCTGGCGGGCGACATCATCAAGCGTTTCGGCACTACGCGCGTGGAAGCCAAGCTCGACCGCGAGGTGCCGGACTTCACGCGGCTGGTGCGCACCACGGGCGCCGGCGAGACCGTAGCCATGCAGGTGCTGCGCGAGGGCGAACCCCAGACGCTCGAGGTGACCCTGGGCGACCGGCCCCGCGCGGCACGCGACGCCGCTGAATTCGAAGACGAGGCGCTGGGCCTGACGGTGCGCGAACTCACGACCGATGTGCGCCTCGCGCTCAGCCTGCCCGACAGCCTGGAAGGCGTGATAGTGCGGCGCGTGCGCAGTGGCAGCCCGGCGCAGTTGTCGGGGGTGCGGCCGGGTGTGGTGGTGCTGGGTCTCGGCGACACCGAGACGCCAACCGTGGCGGCCTATCGCGATGCGGTGGAGGCACTCGCCGCGGACCAGCCCGCGGAGGTGCCGGTCTTCGCGCGCATCGGCGCCAACACCGGGTTCTTCCGCCTCGAACCGCGCTGGGAAGGCACCGGTGAATAGGGTGCGTACGGCGCTGGCGGTGGGGGCCCTGGCCCTGTGGGGCGCCGGGTGCCAGCCCGTGCCGGACGAGAACCAGCTGCTCGAAGCGGCGCGGCTGGTGCAGGAGACCAACCTCGAAGAGGCCGAGCCGCTGATCCGCGACTACCTGTACCACCACCCGCGCGACCCCGGCGCGCACGTGCTGCTGGCGCGCTGCTACCTCTATACGTTCGAGGTGAACCTGACCATCGCCGCGGGCGAACTCGAGACGGCGCGCTACTGGCTCGACCAGACCGGCGACCCCGGCCCGGTCAGCACCTTCGGCGAGCAGCAGGACAGCATCCGCTTCGTCATCCACCACGACCTGGCGCGCACCTATACCCGCGCCATCTACCACGCGCTCGAGAATCCGCTGCCGCCTGACGCCCTGCGCGCCATGGCCCGGCGCGCCCTGGATAACATCGACGCCGCACTGGCCCTGCAGCCCGGGCACGCCTTCTTGCAGGACATGCGCCAGGAACTACGGCCGCTGCTACAGGGTGGCGTTCGCAGGCCGGTGCGTGGACCCCGGCATTCGGCCCTTTCGCGCGCGCCGGAGCTTTGCGTACACTCGCGCGTGTCAATCGCCGCAGCGTAGCCCGGGAAACCCAATCTGTATGAACGCCGCCGAACTGTTTGTGAAATGTCTGGAAGCCGAAGGCGTACGCTATATCTTTGGTGTGCCCGGTGAGGAAAACGCCCACACTCTCATGGCGCTGGAAGATTCGCCCATCGAGTTTGTGGTCACCCGCCACGAGCAGGGCGCCGCCTTCATGGCCGAGACCTACGGCAAGCTGACCGGCGAGGCCGGCGTCTGCCTGAGTACACTGGGCCCGGGCGCCACCAACCTCGTCACGGGCGTGGCCAGCGCCAACATCGACCGGGCCCCCGTAATCGCGATTACCGGCCAGGCCGACTTGCAGCGCCAGCACAAAGAGAGCCACCAGCTGATCGACGCGGTGTCGATGTTTCGCCCCGTAACGAAGGCGGCCACGCCCGTCATCCACCCCGATAACATTCCCGAAGTGATTCGCCGCGCCTTCAAGCTGGCCACGCGCGAGAAGCCGGGGGCCTGCCACATCGAGATCTCCGAAGATGTGGCCGCGCAGCCCGCACGCACCAAGCCGCTGCGCCGCACCTATCTGCGCCGCTCCGTGGCCGATGACAAGATCGTCGACATGGCGATGGACGTGCTGCGCGATGCGGAGAACCCCATCATTCTCGCCGGCAACGGCGCCATTCGTACGCGCGCGAGCAAGCAGTTGCGCCGCTTCGTCGATGCCACGGGTATCGGCACCATCACCACCTTCATGGGCAAGGGCTGCGTCTCCAGGCAGAGCCCGCACGCGCTCTATACCCACGGCCTGCAGACAAAGAACCTGGCCAACGCCGCCATAGAAGCGGCCGATGTCGTCATCACGATGGGCTACGACCTGGTCGAATATCCGCCGCGCATGTGGAACAAGTGGAGCAACAAGAAGATCATCCACATCGACTTTCTGCCTGCGGTGGTCGACCACAACTACCAGCTCGACGTCGAGGTGGTGGGCGATATCGCGCACACCTTGTGGATGATGAACGAGCGTATTGCCGCTCAGCCGCTGCGTTTCGACGTCGCACGCCAGCACCGCACGCGTGACGCGCTGGACGCGCTGTTTCGCGAGCACGCCGAAGACGATACCGAGGGCTTCATCCGTCCACAGAAGGCGCTGTGGGATGCGCGCGAGGCACTGGGCCCGCACGACATTCTGCTGAGCGATGTGGGCTCGCACAAGATGTGGGTGGCCCAGTACTACCACTGCGACGAGCCGAACACGTGCCTTATCCCCAACGGCCTGTGCTCGATGGGCTGCGCCTTGCCGGGCGCCATCGCGGCGAAGCTGGTGCACCCCGACCGTAACGTGCTGGCGATCATCGGCGACGGCGGCTTCCTCATGAACGTGCAGGAACTCGAGACGGCCGTGCGGCTGCGCACCAACATCGTGGCGATGGTCTGGGTCGACGACGGCTACAACCTCATCGAATGGAAGCAGCAGAAAGAATTCGGCAAGCACACGCACATGGCGTTCAGCAATCCCGATTTCGTGAAGCTGGCCGAGAGCTTTGGCTGCATGGGCATGTGGGTGCCGAACAGCCGCGAACTGAAGCCCGCGCTCGAGCGCGCCTTCCAGGCGGAAGGACCCGTGATTGTCGCCATCCCGATCGACTACCGCGAGAACGATCGCCTCAACGACCAACTGCGCATTGTCGGGTAGGGGCAGGGCACACGCATGAATCCGTTCGCACTGCTCATGCTCGGTCTCGCGCTGGTGCTGGTCAATGTGCAGATTGCCGCGCTCGGCAACTATGAGGTGCCGCCGGACGTAGTGGGCTATGCCGTGGCGGTGTTCGCGCTGAACAACCTTGTCGCACGCGTATCGAGCGGCAGCGCACGCTACCCCGCGCTGCAACTGGCGCGCACGGTAGCTTCGCTGTTGCTGCTCTTCAGCCTGCCCGACCTGGTGCCCCCCGCCGCGCGCGGCGCCTACGAACGGTTCATCTGGCTGGGCAATGTGGGCAGCGCCGCCCTCTTCATCGCCTTCTCGTGGTACCTGCTCGACGGCATACGTCTGTGGGCGCGCGAGGTGGGCGAGACCAACCTCGCACTGCAGGCCGGGCGCCGCCGCTTCATCGTGGCGGGTCTGGCTGCAGGCATTCTCACGCTGGTGCTGGTGCGGTGGTACCTGCCCGACGGCATCATCCCGCCCACCTATCAGGCCTACGAACGCATGCTGGTGATCGCGCCCAATCTCGTACAGATTGTGCTGGCCTTCTTCCTGCTCGCCACGCTGTTTCGCGCCGCACAGAATCTGACCGGCGGACCGCCGCCCTCCGAAACGCCGCCCCCCGCCACCACCGGGGTGTGATGGGGATAGGTCTGTGCCCGCCCAATTGTGTAGGCTGGACGTTTATGGTTAAGACTCCGGCCACGAGTGGCCGGTCGAGCGCATGCCGGTGTCGAGCGATGCCCGGTAAAGGAGACTGTGTATGAGCGTGTTGAAAGACAGCTACCCCTTATACGTCGCCAATAAGCCCGAGGCCCCCAACACCGACCTCGAGGTGATGGACAAGTACACCCTGGAAGTGGCGACGCGGGTGGCCCTGGCCGACGAGGCCACCATCGAGCGGGCCATCGACCAGTGTGTGGCCGCTGCCGAACCCATGGCCCGCCTTACCGCCTACGAGCGGCAGGGCGTGCTCGAGCATTGTGTGCGCCGCTTCACCGAGCGCTACGACGAGCTGGTGATGAGCCTGTGCATCGAGGGCGGCAAACCGCTGAAGGATTCGCGCGGCGAAGTGACGCGCCTCATCGACACCTTCAAGATTGCCGCACAGGAGGCCTCGCAGATTACCGGCGAGGTGATGACCATGGACCGGCACCCGCGCGGCAAGGGCGTGACCGGCATGTGGAAACGCGTGCCCATCGGCCCCTGCTCGTTCATCTCGCCCTTCAACTTTCCGCTAAACCTGGCCGCACACAAGATTGCGCCCGCCCTCGCCATCGGCTGTCCCTTCGTCTTGAAGCCCGCCAGCCTCACCCCCATCGGCGCACTCATCATGGGCGAGGTTCTGGCCGAGACCGACCTGCCCCCGGGCGCCTTCAGCATCTTGCCGTGCCGCCGCGGCGGCGCGCGCCTGTTCACCGAAGACGACCGCCTGAAGCTGCTGAGCTTCACCGGTTCGCCGGAAGTCGGCTGGGACCTGAAGGCGAAGGCGAGCAAGAAGAAGGTGGTGCTCGAGCTGGGCGGCAATGCCGCCGTGGTGGTCGAACCCGACTGCCTGCTGGAAGACACCATCGAACGCGTCAAGATTGGCGCCTTCTATCAGCAGGGACAGAGCTGCATCGGGGTGCAGCGCATCCTCATTCACGAAAGCCTCTACGACACCTTCAAGGCCAAGCTGCTCGAGGTGACCAAGACGCTGAAGCATGGCGACCCGAAAGAGCCGGACACCTGGATCGGCCCCGTGATCAGCGAGGGCGAGGCCTCGCGCATGGAAAGCTGGATCAAGGAAGCCGTGGACCGCGGCGCGAAGCTGCTGTGCGGCGGCGGGCGCAACGGCACCATGGTCGAGGCGACACTGCTGGAGGACGTGCCCAAGGACTGCGACCTGTACACGAAGGAGTTCTTCGGCCCGGCCGCGATTCTTATCAAGTACAGCGACTTCGACGAGGCGCTGGACGAGGTGAACAACAGCGACTTCGGCCTGCAGGCGGGTCTGTTCACGCGCGACATCTACAAGATTCACAAGGCGTGGGACAAGCTCGACGTGGGCGGCCTGCTGGTGGGTGAGTCGTCGAACTGGCGTATCGACCACATGCCTTA
>CAYMLC010000014.1:5211-7835 GCA_964390765.1 uncultured Nitrospirales bacterium | reverse complement strand
AGGACAGCGGCCTGGGCCGCGAGGGCCTGCGCTGGGCCATGGAAGACATGAGCGAGGTACGGCTGCTCGTCATCCGCACGCCCGACGGCGTATAGCCTTAGCCGCGAAAAACCAAACGGCCTGGCGTCTGCAATGTGAGGCGCCAGGCCGTTCTTGCTTGTACAGGCCGCTACGCGGCCGCCCGCTTACTCCCAGGCGAGCTGCGGCGCCACGTCGGGGTACAGGTTGTGGCACTGGTTGCACGACTGCACCAGCACCCTGAACTGCGCCTTGGCACCGGGATAGTCGCGCTCGTCCAACAAGCCCGCCAGTTTCTCCGCCTCGTCGCGCTGCTCGAGGGCGATGCGCGTCCACTCGGCGCGCTTGCTCTCGTCTTTCAACTCGCGAATCAGTGTCAGGTTGCTGGCCTCGGCCAGCACTTCGGCGTTGTTGCGCAGCCCGCGCCAGGCACGCCCGGTCTCTGGCTCGCTCTCGAGTCCCTCGATCAGCTCCGTGTGCGGCGCATCGAAGAATTGCTCCATCAGATTGTAGGTGTTCAGCACCGGCTTCATCTGGGCGGCCACGGCGGCAGTGTCGGCATAGGCGAAGTGGACACGGCCCAACAGACTGCCGGCGGCGACGAAGGCGATAGCGACAACAAGTGATACGACGATACGGCGGTGCATGGTGAAGACTCCCCTGCGGCTGCAATACCACGCGCACGGCGCGGCACGGTTGAAAAACATCGGGGTTATGGTAGGCCGATTACGCCGCGCGCGCAAGAGGCGCTGCGACGCGTGGGCGCAACTGGGAGGAGGGGGCTGTTTTTCGCGCGGCCGTTCTTGGTGCGGCCGTTCTTGGTGCGGCCGTTCTTGGTGCGGCCTTTCTTGGTGCGGCTATTCGTCGATGAAGTGCGACATCACCAGCATGTCGTGCGTCTTGCCGTCGGCACTCATCAGCCAGTCGGTCAGCAGGGCTTCGGCGTGAAAACCCAGCCGCTCGAGCATCTGGCGCACGTGCGGCCGGTCACGCGGGATGTTCACAATCAACCGCGTCAGATGCTGCTCACTGGCCACCTGGAAAATCTCGTGGGTCAGCCGCTTGCCCAGTCCGATGCCGCGCAGGTCACTGCGCACGAAGAGGCGAATCTCGCCCAGGTGCCGCGTCCACAGCATCTCGTTGTGGTGCAGTGTGGCATAGCCCACCACGTTCTCCCCGGCATCCAGCCCAAGGATCGAGATGGTGCGGCCCCGCTCGATGCGGTCGAGCCAGTCGTCCACAACTTCGGGCTTGGTGATGTCCATGCGCAGGAAGGTGAGGTCTTCGATAGGAAGGGACTGGCTGAACTCGAGCAGCGCCTCGCGGTCGTCGCGGTCCATCAGCTTGAAGGTGAACTCTTGGCCGTCCACCCGTGCTTCCGTCGGAAAGGCGCGCTTTGGCACCTTCAGCTTGCCCGTCATGCCGTGCCCTCAATCCCGTGCCCGGGCGGCGGCATGCCCAGCCGCCACCACCACACGCCGCCGCCCACGCGGCAGCGCGAACTATCGTTCCCTGCCCAATCCGCAGAGTCTACTGTGCACCGGGCCTAGCGTGCAAGGCGCTCTGCCCGGTGCGTCTGCCAGCATGCCGCTTAACTGCTCGACTTCGCGCTCGCCTTGGTCTTGCTCGCCGTCTTGCGCTTGGCCGTGGTCTTGGTCTTCGCCGCCGACTTCTTCTTCGCCGTGGTCTTGGTCTTCGCCGCCGACTTCTTCTTCGACGCCGTGCGCGTCACGCCCGCGGCCGACCCATTCGATTCCATGCGCTCGAAGTAGTCGGTGATCAGGTCGAAGCTCTTGTCCATCGTGCGGCGAAATTCATCGCGGCCCGAGCGCAAGGTCTTCACCCATTCGTCCACCACGTCCTTGCCTTCTTTCGGCAACCAGTCCGAGCCTGTCAGAAACTGATGCACCATCTTCTCCGACTGTTCCTGCACCTGCGCCAAGAGGTCGAAAGAGGTATCGAAGGTCGTCTTCTGAAAGTCGACCAGCGAGAGCGCCAGCTTGTACGCGCGGCGGCGCGTGTGGTCGACCGTATCGTCGGCCGTCTCGATGAAGCGCTCGGCCAGGTCTTCGACCTGGCGCGTCACGTTCTCGACCGGCGCAAGCGACATCATCTGGTGCAAGGTGTTTTGCGCAGTGCTCGAACTCTTCGCCTTTGATTTGGCTGCGCTTTTCTTTTTCGCTGGGCGTTTGCGTTGCATGATAACGCTTCTCCTTTCTGCGGAAATCCGAGAACCGGACTCCTCCCCACTCCGAACAGTCTAGATACAAGCCGCCGCTAAAATACAGTCTTACCGGCGATTTCAGCGGCCACCACCGGTTCCGGCATTGCCGCGTGTGCACTGTGTTTCAAGCGCTCGTGGCGCTTGCTCGAAAGCAAACCCTGCCAGTGTTCGCTGCGCGCGTAGGCATACAGCTTCTGGACGAGTTCAAAGTCTACCGGCGGTACCGGCGCATTCGGCGCGGCCCGTTCGATATTCGCGCGGTCGAAGGTCGGCTCGTCGTGCAGATAGCTGGCATAGTGCCGCAGCCAGAATGCGGTCAGTTGTTCCAGCGGCGACTCGCTGTTTTCTTCCAGCGCGTCCACCGTCTCGACCCGCAGGTGAT
>CAYMLC010000014.1:1758-5201 GCA_964390765.1 uncultured Nitrospirales bacterium | reverse complement strand
CATCACGTTGGCCCATTCGATCATCTGGCCCTGCGACACCGGCTGCGGGTGCGTGATGTGATAGGTCGTGCCGTCGCCGGCATCGTTCTCGGTCGCCTCCCACATCGCCTGGGCGCACCAGTCCACCGGCACCAGGTTCTTCGTGCAGTCCGGCTTCACCGGCAGCCGCACCACCGCGCCTTCACAATCCAGCTTGCCACTGATGACCGTGTCGATCAGGCGCAGGAAACCGTAGAAGTTGTAGAAGCTGGCGATGCGCCCGTTGCTCGCCGCACCGATGATGATGGCCGGCCGAAACACGCCGCCCCGCACCCGGCCCGAGGCGAACGCCTCGCGCACCATCTGCTCACATTCGTACTTGCTGCGCTCGTACGCGTTGTGAAAGTCCTGCCCCTCTTCCAGGTCCGACTCGTACACGTGGTCGGTGCGCGTGCCGGAAACATAGGCGGTGCTCACGTGGTAAAAGTTCATGCCGCTGTCTTCGGCGACCTGCAGGGCATGCGTCAGCCCGCCCACGTTGGTGTCCCACGTGTGGTCGCCCTGCTGCGGGTCGAAGCTCACACTCGCCGCACTGTGAATAAACACATCGCAGCGGCGGCGCAGCTCGGCCACGTCGTGGCCGCTCAGCCCCAGAAACGGCTTACGCACGTCGCCCCGCACCACCTCGACCGCTTCCGGCCCGGCCGGCGCATCGGCCTGGGCCATCACCTCGCGCAGGCGCTCGCGCGCGCCCTCGGGCGTGGCGTCGCGCATCAGCACAATGGGCCGGTAGTCCCGCTTCAGTGCTTCCGCCAATACCCACCCACCGAGAATGCCGGTGGCCCCCGTCAATAACATCGTTTTCTGTGTCACGCCATTGCTCCCCGCCTGGTTGGCGCCGACCCCAGCCGGGACTGCACTGGGCCCCACGTCACAATCTTCAGACGTGTCTACTTACCATAAGGTAGTATAGCAAAATAGGATTTGATCGGCAATAAGTCTTGAAAGAGCCGAAAACCTAGCGCTCTTGCAGCCGCGCTGCGGGGCCTGTCCCGGAAGTGTCATGCGCGCTTATGTGTCCGCAGTGAATAACAACGCCCGCCCGCCGAAGGTTTACCGCGCCCAGACCGCCCCACATCGGTACGGCCCGGGGGCGCGCCGCTTTTCAAGCAGCAGCACAATCGTGTAGAACGAACGATTGCAAAGCGCACGAGGAGTAGGCCCATGCCGGCTTCACAGTTTTCCCGCCGCGAGGCGGTGCTCGCGTTTTACCGCGACGAGTTGCGCGCCCGCTACGCGCCGGAGCACGCACAACAATTCGAGGCGATGCGCGCGATTCCAGCCCGGGATCTGGAAGCGCTGCGCGATTATTTTCTTGAGCATGTGTACCCGCCACCCAGCGAACGCGAACACCTGGATGCCGCGTTCGACCGCCTGGCCGACATGTTCCGCTCGCCGCGCCGCCTGCAGCCCCTGTTGTCCACGGCGTGGTCGAGCCTGTGGAAACTGGGCCGGCAGATTCCCGCGGCGGTGAGTGCGGGCCGCAGTACGCTCGATGCCTATTGGCAGACGCGGCGGATTGAAGAGGTGCTGGTGGGCAACGCCGAAGAGATCGGCCTGACCGAAGCGGACACGCACGAGCGCGGCCAGATGCTGCGCCTGGTGGCAGCGGTGCCCGAGCGCGATGTGAAGCGGCTGATCGAGGATGTGCTGGCCCTGTTCAAGACGTTCGCCAACCGCAAACTGCTGGACAGTACGGTGGAGATCATGGAGGCGTCGCTCGCTGCGATGCAGAAGCGCCGCGATGTATACAGCGACGACGAGATTGCCGGGCTCACCCTCGGTCTGGGTATTGTGTCGGGCGGGCGCACGCTGTACGAGCAGGTCGGTGGCGAGGTCTTCCCGCACCTGGTAGAGGGCGTGCGCCAGGTCGAGAACGACTGGTACCAGCAGGCAATGCACGAAGCCGCGGCCGCAGAGAAGAGGTCCGCCTAGGCAGCGCGGGAGACAGCGCATGGCGTTTACGACAAGTGTAGAAGTGGATGAAACCTTCGAGGTGAGCTGTCCGCGCGATCAGGTCTTCGCCATTGTCGCGGATGTGCCGTGGTCGGTCAGCCACTTTCCGAAGCTGAACCAACTGGTCGACCTGGGCGGCAACACCTACCGTTGGGAAATGGAGAAGATCGGCGTCGACCGCTATTCGTTCCAGACGGTCTATGCCTGCAAGTACACCAGCAACGAAGAAAAGGGCTGGGTGAAGTGGGCGCCGGTGAAGGGCGAAGGTAACGGGCAGGTATCGGGCAAGTGGACGTTGAAGGCGCTGGACGATGACACCACACGCGTGCGCCTGCAGACGACTGCCGAGCTGGACCTGCCGCTGCCGAAGCTGACCAAGATGGTGGTGGCGCCGATTGTCACGCGCGAATTTCAGGGCCTGATCGAGACCTACCTCGATAACCTGGCCGAGACCTTCGAAGACCCGAAGCGCCGCAAGAGGCGCAAGACGCCAAAGGGTTTCAAGGCAGCGTGAATACGGCAGACACCCGCGCGGCGCTGCGCGCCTTCTACCGCGAGCAGGGTTGGCTGCCCTCCGCCCGGCCCGAGGTCGTGGACAAAAAACTGCGGCCGCTGCTGCCGCAATCGTTGCGCGCGCGCTACGATGTGCTGAGCACGCAGGTCGAGCTGGGCGCGGTGCTGCCCGACACGCTGTATGAATTGGCCACGGACCTGCAGACCGCCAACCTCTTGATGAGCCGCCAGGCGCCCGCGTCGATCGCGGCCGCCGCCTGGCTCTATCAGCGGGCCCGGCCCCACCTGGACGATGCCCCGCTGGTCGGCGAATTCGGCTGTTGGAGCGGCACCTTTCTCGCCTGGCTGACCGGCGAACACCCCGAAGTCACGGGCATCGGCATCGACCGCGCCGGCCTCGTGATCGAAGCGGCGACCGAAGCCTACACCGACCGCAATGTGGCCTTCGTGGTGTGGGACTATGCCGAGCCGCCGCCCGAATGGGTGCCCGGTTGCGGCGTGTTGCTCTCGGCCTTCGGCCTCAGCTTTCAGCCGCGCCCGCGGCCCGAGGCGCAGCCCGATGAAGACGCAACGACGCTGAAGTTCTACGAGCCCGACCGCGCGGAAACGCTGGCCCAGGTGCAGTACTGGTGGGAAGTCGCCGACGACGGCGCCCCGCTCTACACCGTGTTGCGCGTGGGCACGCCCGAACACGCGGTCGCGGCGCTGCATGCCTTTGCGGAGGCCGGCTGGAGTTGGGATGCCGCCGCCTCGAGTTTTGTGCAGACCAGCGACGAACGCTTCCCCGGCTGGACCTTTCACCCGGTCGAGGCCGCGCAACCACCGAGCTTCGCCGACGTGCACGCCTGGTGGCACGCGTGACGGAGGCGGCGCAACCGGCGGCCCCGCTGACCACCGCCGCCACCACCACGCCGCCACTGCAGCGCCAGTTGTTC
>CAYMLC010000014.1:0-1748 GCA_964390765.1 uncultured Nitrospirales bacterium | reverse complement strand
CTGATGGCGCGCAAGCGCGTGTATGCCGCCGCCGGCCAGACGCCGCTCCACCGGATCGAACTGCCCGTGGCCGCGCAAGTCTGGCTGAAGCGCGAAGACCTGTCGCCTATCAACGCCTACAAATGGCGCGGCGCCTACAACTGTATGGCGCAGCTCACCCCCGAGCAACGGCACCGCGGCGTGGTGTGTGCTTCGGCCGGCAACCACGCGCAGGGCGTGGCCCTGGCGGCGCAGCGGCTGGGCGTGCCCGCGGCCGTCTTCATGCCCACCAGCACCCCGCGCATGAAACACCAGGCCGTGCAACGCCTGGGCGGCGATGTGGTGGATGTGCACCTCGTGGGCGACACCTTCGACGCCGCCAAAGACGCCGCACTGGCGCTGTGCGACGAGCAGGCCCGCACCTTTGTGCACCCCTACGACGACCTGCAGACCATGGGCGGGCAAGGCACCCTGGCCGACGAAATCGTGATGAGTGGGGAAGGCCCCTTCGACGTGGCCTACCTGCAGATTGGCGGCGGTGGCATGGCGGCCGCGGTGGCCTGCTGGCTCAAGGCCTACTACCCCGGCATCTGCATCGTCGGCGTGGAGGGCGTCGAGCAGGCCTCGATGGCCGCGGCCGTGGCGGCGGGGCATCCGGTCACGCTCGACTACGTCGATGTCTTCTGCGACGGCACGGCGGTCAAGCGCGCAGGCGAACACACCTATCCCCTGTGCCGCGATTTGATCGACACCTTCGTGCAGGTGTCCAACGAAGAGGTGTGCGCCGCCATCGAACTCCTCTGGCAGGCCGAGCGCTGCATCGCCGAACCGAGCGGCGCCATGGGTATCGCCGGACTCATGAAGCAGGCGGACCAATGCGAAGGCCAACGCGTGCTGACGATTCTGTGTGGCGCGAACATGGACTTCGAGCGCCTGGCCTGGGTCGCACGGCACGCGGGCATCGGCGCGGCGCGCCGGCGCTACTTCCGCCTCGAGCTGGCCGAGCAGCCCGGCGGTCTGCTGCACGTGCTCGATGAAGTACTGGGCGGCATCAACATCATCGACATGCAATACGGCAAGCTGGACGAGGCCCGCGGCTGGCCCGTCATCGGCTTCGAAGCCAGCCCGCCCGAACTCGCCCTGTTCGAGCAGCGCATGCAGGCCCACCACATCGCGCACGAAGAAGTCACCTCAGAAGCCGACGTCGACTTCCGCATCATCAACTACGAGCCCGCCCTCTTCCACAACCCCTACCTGGTGACCCTCGAATTCCCCGAGCGCCCCGGCGCCCTGCGCGATTTCCTGCTCGCCCTGCGCGACGCCACCGGCAACATCTGCTACTTCAACTACCTCTCCACCGGCGAACACGTGGGCCGCGCCCTCATCGGCTTCGAATTCGACGACGCCGAACGCCGCGCCGCCTTCATCCGCAAACTCGACACCCTGCCCTACGCCTACCAGGCCCTGTCTCCCACCGTGCTCGGCCGCGCCTTCGACCGCCAACCCACGGTGTAAGCCGGGGTCAGCCCAGGTCGTCGAGGGCCTTGGGCGGGCCGAGTATCTCGCGGACGAGGATGCTCTGGCGCAGGAGTTGCCGGTCGCGCAGCAGGTCGCGGGGGTCGTCGATGGCCTCGACGCGGGGGGCACGCTGCGTTGCGGGGGGGCGCTGGGGCTGTTGTGCGCGGCGGCGGGCCTGTTCGCTGCGGCGCTGCATGCCGGTGCCGCGGCTGGTGCCACGGACACTCTGGCTCATGCGGCGCTGCATCTGT
>CAYMLC010000013.1:6243-20655 GCA_964390765.1 uncultured Nitrospirales bacterium | reverse complement strand
ATCCGCTCGGCGAGACGCCAGGCGGTACGGCGTGCGGCGGCAGACGCGCTGTCCCATGCGCGTGCCGGTGCGTCCGCAGCTGGGCCACACCTTCCCGGGTCAGGCCCGGCCGCTACGCTTCCACGCCCGAAGGGCCGCTCGCGGGTCACTGTCTTTCGGCGTCGGGCGTGTGGCGCAGCGCGACAAGGTGCTTGTCCGGCGCGTCTTGCGCCACGTAGTGCCAATCCTTGTCGTGCACATCCCACGTGCGTGCCCAGTAAATGAACGGCGTATCGATGGCGGCGATGGTGGCCTTGAAGAAGTATTTGGTGAGCCCGATCTGCAGCGCCTCACTGAACGAGATGAGACCGGTCCAGCCGATAGAGGCGAAGATGACGGTGTCGATGGCCTGCGAGGTGAGCGTGGACACGTTGTTGCGCAGCCACAGGTGGCGCCCCTGCGTGCGCCGCTTCAGCCAATGGAACAGGTATACGTCGTTCAACTGGCTGGCCAGATAGGCACAGAGTGACCCCATCACAATGATGGGCGTTATGCCGAACAACGCCTCCTGCGCGGCGTGCGTCGTCGCGCTGAGCGCCTGCGCCTCTTCGCTGCCGTACTGCGTGGGTTCGAAGACCAGCCCGATGTGCGTGAGCACGATGACCATGAGGCTGGTACTGAAGCCCAGCCACACGGCGCGGCTGGCTTCGCGCCGGCCATAGCGTTCGCTCAACAGGTCGGTGGCGAAGTAGATGCCCGAATAGAGAATGGCGCCCATGGTGGTGTTGAACGTGAACACATGGGTGAGCTTGGGCCCCATGATGTTGCACAGCATGATGTTCAGCACGATGGCCCCATACAGCCCCTGCTTGCCGAACACGCGGTACAAGAGCAATACCGTACCCAGGTCAATGACGACGACCACAAACCAGAACAGGGTCTGGTAGGTGGGGCCCTGTTGGAAGAAGCCGCTGAACGCTTCCCAGAACCAGCCGACCGGCTGGAGGGCCCAGAGCAGAAACTCGCCGAGAATCATGGCGTGGCATCTCCCAATGGCTGTGGCCACCTGAAGCGTACGGGCCGCCGGACCCTGCACACGCGACAGAACAAAGTGAAACGGCCGGCGCTTTCCGAAGCGGTTTGCGTAGTATTCCACTTTCACGTTAAGGTGAAGGATTAGCGGCTGCGCGTGGGCGCGCGGGTGGCGCCGCAGTTTCGCTGGGCGCGTGTCGGGGCACAGGACCCCCTGGAGGCAAGGCACTATGTTGAATCTGGCGCAGTTTCTCGATGTGACGGCCAAGCGCTGGCCGGACAAGCTGGCGTGTATTCTCGACGAACGCAAGATGACCTATGCGGAAATGGCCGCGGCGGCGCATCGTGTCGCGAATGTCTTGAAGAGCAAGGGCGTGGGTCCCGGCGACAAGGTCGCCATGATGATTCCCAACACGCCGCACTTCCCGATCATCTACTACGGGATTCTGCACGCGGGCGCCACTGTGGTGCCGGTGAACGTGCTCTACCGCCACTTCGAGATCGAGCACTATCTGAACGAGGCCGAGTGCGTGGCCTTCTTCGCGTTCAAGACCTTTGAAGACGAAGCGGCCCACGCACATCAGAACGTCGATACGTGCCACAACCTCATCATGGTGGGACCGCCCGAGGACATGGAGACGCCGCGCGTCGGCGAAAACTTCATGCTCCTGATGATGCAGGCGGACACCGAATTCGAAACGGTGCCCACCATGCCCGACGACACGGCCGTCATCCTCTTTACCTCGGGCACGACCGGTGCGCCCAAGGGCGCCGAACTCACGCACTTCAACCTCTTCTTCAACGCCTACGTGAGTACCAAGGAAATCATGGAGGTGAAGCCAGACGACGTCTTGCTCACCGTGCTGCCGCTCTTTCACGCCTTCGGGCAGAGTTGCATCATGAACACCGCCATCATCGGTGGTGCCACCATGAGCCTGCTGCCACGCTTCGAGACGGAGAAGGCCATGGAAGTCGTTGCACGCGACAAGTGCACCTACCTCGCCATGGTGCCCACCATGTACTTCTTCATGCTGAATGATCCGCACTGGCAGAACTATGACTTCTCGAGCGTGCGCATGGCGGTGTCGGGTGGCGCGGCCCTGCCCGAAGAGGTGCACCGCCGCTTTCGGGAGCGCTACGGCATCACCATTCTCGAAGGCTACGGCCTGAGCGAGACCAGCCCGGTCGCGTCGTTCACGGTGGCCGGTGAAGAGGTGCGCGTCGGCTCGATCGGAAAGCCCATCTGGGGCGTCGACATGGCCGTCGTGCGCGAAGACGGTACCTTCGCCGACACCGACGAAGTCGGCGAAATCGTTATCCGCGGGCACAACATCATGAAGGGCTACTACAACCGCCCCGAGGCCACCGCCGAAGTCATGACCAAGGGCTGGTTCCACAGCGGGGACATCGGCCGGCGCGACGCCGACGGCTATTTCTACATCGTCGACCGCAAGAAAGACATCATCATCCGCGGCGGTATGAACATTTATCCGCGCGAAATCGAAGAGGTGCTCTACGCGCACCCGAAGGTACTCGAAGCGGCCGTGGTCGGCGTGCCCGATCCCGCGCGCGGGGAAGAGGTGAAGGTCTTTGTCTCGCCGCGTGAGGGCGAGACGGTGACCGGCGAGGAATTGCACAAGTACCTCGAAGAACGCATCGCGAAGTACAAGTGGCCCGCCGAGGTCGCGGTTTTACCCGAACTGCCGAAGGGCCCGACCGGCAAGATTCTGAAGAAGGACCTGAAGGCGCAGGAGCAGGCGGCCCCATAGCAGGCACCGGCATGCGCATCACTACCTGCACGTAGTTTTCGCTGCGCGATATGCGGACCGCTAGGGTTCTACAGGGTGGACGTGGCGCCGGCAATGTGCTATACAGCGTTAAGGCAGGTCCCCTAACATCACGGAATTGCTGCCAATAAGCGACTGTTTACTTATCGGTAGGTATGGCGCCCGGCCCAAATGCGCTCGGCAGGGGTAGCACAACCAAACACGCGCAACACAAAGCGCAGCAAGGAGTTGGCACACCATGCAAGTAGGCGACGAGAAAAAGCAGGCTTCGTTGGACGTCGCGGAAGATGCGCGTCAGTCCGATTGGCAGCACCCCAGCTTCGTTGGCGAAATGTTCAAGGGTGAGTTCCGCTGGGAGCACATCCACCCCTTCCCGTTGCAGGACGAGGAAGACAAGAAAATTGGCGACGAGTACCTGGAGAAGCTGAAAGCGACGCTGGAGCAGCACATCGACCCGAGCGAAGTGGACCGCACGGGCGTCCTGCCGCAGGAAGCCATCAAGGCGCTCGGTGAAATGGGCGCCTTCGGCATGAAGATTCCCAAGGAATATGGCGGCCTGGGCCTGTCGCAGACCAACTACAGCCGCGCCTGCGCGTTTATCAGCACGTACTGCGGCAGCACGTCCGCCTGGATAACGGCGCACCAGAGCATCGGCGTGCCGCAGCCGCTGAAGCTCTATGGTACCGAAGAGCAGAAGAAGAAGTTTTTGCCGCGCTTCGCGGCCGGCGAAATCAGCGCGTTCGCGTTGACCGAACCCGGCGTAGGTTCCGACCCGGCCAAGATGACGACGACGGCGGAGCCGACGGAAGATGGCAACCACTGGGTCATCAATGGGACCAAGCTGTGGTGCACCAACGGCACGCAGGCCGACATCATCGTGGTGATGGCGCGCACCCCGGACAAGGAAGTCAACGGTAAGAAGAAGCGCCAGATGACGGCGTTCATCGTCGAGACCAATACGCCGGGCTTTGACATCATCCACCGCTGCGACTTCATGGGGTTGCGCGGCATTCAGAATGGCCTGCTGGGCTTCGACAATGTGAAGGTGCCGAAGGAGAACATTATTGGCGAAGAAGGGGCGGGCCTGCGCATTGCCCTCGCCACACTGAACACCGGGCGCCTGTCGATCCCGGCCACCTCGGCCGCGGGCGGCAAGGCCGCTATCCTCGCCGGCTCGAAGTGGGCGAAGAGCCGCGAACAGTGGGGTGCCCCGATCGGCAAGCACCAGAACACCGCGCAGAAGGTGGCCCGCTTCGCGGCCAACACGCTGGCGATGGAAGCGGTGACCTGGCTCGGCTGCTCGATGGCCGACCGCGGCGGCTATGACTTCCGCCTGGAAGCGGCCATGGCCAAGTACTTCACGACCGTGGTGAGCTGGCAGACGGCCGACGATTTCGTGCAGGTGCGTGGCGGCCGCGGCTACGAAACCGCCGAATCGCTGGCACAGCGCGGTGAAGAACCGGTGCCGGCCGAGCGTTTCCTGCGCGACTCGCGTATCTCGCGCATCATCGAAGGGACCGACGAAATCATGCGCCTGTTCATCGCCCGCGAAGCGATGGATCCGCACTTCCGCAATATCATGCCGCTGCTGTTCGGCAAGAATAAGGTCGGCCATTTCTTCGGCACGTTTCTGCCCTTCTACGCCACGTGGTATCCCAAGCAGTGGCTGTGGGCGCGCAGTGATTTTGAAGTGGCCAACCTCAACAGCGACAACCAAGCCCACCTGCACTTCATCGCAAGCCGCACGAAGCGCCTGGCCCGTGTGATGTTCCACACGATGGGCAAGTATCAGCAGCGGCTCGAGCGCGAGCAGTTGCTGCTGGCGAACTTTGTCGACATCGGTACCGACCTGTTCGCCATGGCGGCCACCCTCAGCTATACCGACCGCCTGCTCGAAGATGCGCCGGACAAGGAAGCGCTGCAGGATGCCTGCCACCTGTTCTGCCTCGATGCGCGCAAGCGTGTGACCGACAACTTCAAGGCGGTGAAGAGCAATCACAACCGCATGTACACGAAGGTCGCGAACGCTGCCCTCGAAGGCAAGTACGACTGGATGTGCGAAGGCATCTACGACGAAGTGCCTGAAGGCTACAAGAAGTTCATGAACCAGTCGATCGACGCCTACGAAGCGCGTCGACAGCAGCGTGGGGGTGAGGCCCCGGCCGAGTCGGAGATGGAGACGGTGGCGAAGTAACGCCAGACCCGCCAACAAGCACCACGGGAGCAGGTTCGCCTGCTCCCGTTTTTCGTATGGTGTGTCCGCTACAGCTTGGTGCGCTTCACGAAGCTGTCAATCTTCAGGCCCATCCACGCCGTGTGCAGCAGCCCCACCAACCCGCCGCGCCCGAAGTACGCGCGCAGCACGGTCAGTATGGCCTGGTACTTCTCGGCATTGTAGGGGTACCAGTTGATCTCGCCGTCTTTCTTCGCGGGGTCCACCATCACCGACTTGATGTTGCAGAAGTTGTGCAGGCCTACGCGGCCCTTGTAGCGGCCGATGCCGCTTTGCTTTACCCCGCCAAAGGGCAGCGCGGAATTGCCCTCGGTAATCATCACGTCGTTCACGCATACATTGCCCGCATCGATCGCGCGCGCCACGCGGTCGGCCTTTTCCAGGTCGTTCGTCCACACGCTCGAGCTCAGGCCGTACACCGTGTCATTGGCCAGACGGATGGCTTCGGCCTCGCTGTCGAACGGCACCACCGTTACCACGGGGCCGAAGGTCTCCTCGCACTGCACCGCCATCTCCGGCGTCACCTGGGTGATGATGGTCGGCGGATAGTTATTGCTGTCGCGCGGTTCATAGGCCTGCCAGACTGCTGCGCCCTGTGCCCGCGCTTCGTCCACCTGCGCCTTGATCTTGGCCAGTTGGTAATCGACCGTGATCGCCCCGATGTCGAGTGTGCCTCCGTCTTCGGCCTGGGTGTCCGTGGTGCTCAGCTTGCCGAATTTA
This sequence comes from uncultured Nitrospirales bacterium, assembly GCA_964390765.1. Lineage (GTDB taxonomy): Bacteria > Hydrogenedentota > Hydrogenedentia > Hydrogenedentales > JAGMZX01 > CAYMLC01. Next base: position 14,904 of record CAYMLC010000013.1, on the reverse strand, counting down.
TCCTTCAGCCTGGCCACGAAACGGTCGTAGATGCCGCGCTGTACGAAGGCCCGCTCAATGGATGTACAGCCCTGGCCGGTGTTGTTGAGCACACCCCACGTGGCGCCGTTCAGGGTGCGCTCGAGGTTGCAGTCGTCGAACACGATCATCGGGTCTTTGCCGCCCAGCTCGAGTTCCACCGCGGTGAGATGGGCCGCGGCCTGCGCCATGATTTCCTTGCCGGCGCGTACGCTGCCCGTAAAGAAGACCTTGTCTGGCCGCAGGTCGATCAGTTTGCGGCCCGTGTCGCGTCCGCCCATCACCACCTGCATGCCTTCCGGCATGAAGCCGCTGTCGCGCAGTGCGGTGTCCAGCAGGCCGTGCATCGGCGTCGCTTCCGACGGCTTGATGATTACGCTGTTACCCGCCAGGAAGGCGCACAGTGCCGGCGTAATGGCGGTGTTGATGGGGTAGTTCCACGGCGAGATGACCAGTACCACGCCCAGCGGCGAGTAGATTATCTTGCTCTGCTTGCCCAGCATCAGCAGTGGCGTCTCGACCTTCTCGTCCGCCAGCATCTTCTCGCTGTTGCGCATGTAGTAATGGATGAGATCGAGCACGGTCCACACGTCGCCAACCAGCGCATCCGTCTCGCATTTGCCATTCTCGGCCACCAGCTTCGCCACCAGTTCCTCCGCGTGGTCCACGAAATAGCGGCGCAGCTTGTCGACCTCGGCCACGCGCTCGGCCACGCTCATCGCTCGCACGGTGGCCGCGGCATCGCGGGCGCGCTGCATGGTGCCGCGCAGCGCTTCATCACTCGGCGCTTCGATGCTGTACAGCGCTTCGCCCGTGCGCGCGTGATACTTGGTCAGCGTCTCGGGCGCGGCCGCCGCCTGCGGTTCGGTCGTTGTACTCACGGCGCTTCCTTTCCGTTGGGCCGGGCCGCGCGCGGGGGGACGCGCTAGCGTTTGGCCAGTGTGCCGCGCTACCCTGCACCCAAGAGCAAACCAGGCGGCACTGCATGAAACACCAGTTCGTGAATACCCTTCAAGAAGGCGATACGGTCAACGATTACTTCGTGGCCACGCGCAAGGACCTGCGCACGCAGCGCAACGGCAACCCCTTCCTCGGCATGGTCTTCAAGGACCGTTCGGGCGAAGTGGGCGGCATCCTCTGGAACAATGCCGCCGACATTGACAAGCGCTTCGAACTGGGCGACGTGGTGACCGTGCGCGGGCGCGTGCAGAGTTACCAGGGCAACCTGCAGATTCAGGTCGACAGTGTGTTGCCCCTGCGCGACGGCGAGTTCGATCCCGAGGACCTGGTGCTGGTGCCGGAGGCGGCCAAGGCGGCCGGCGAAAAATTCGTGGCGATGCTCGCCGCGATTGAACATCCGCACCTGGCCCAGCTGGTGCGCGCGCTGCTGGACGACGGCCCCTTCATGCAGCGTTTTGCCGTGGCGGCCGCGGCCAAGCGCTGGCACCATGCCTACCGCGGCGGGCTGGCGCAGCACTGCTACGAGATGGCCTGCCTGGCCGAGGCAGCCAGTGCGCTGTTCCCGCGCGCCAACAAGGACCTGCTGCTGGTCGGCATTTTCCTGCACGACATCGGCAAGCTCGACGAGTTGTCGCAGGACCTCTTCGTCGACTACACGACCGAGGGCAAGTTGCTGGGTCACATCCATCTGGGTGCGCACCTGGCCGAGCAGCACATTGCGGCGATTCCCGGCTTCCCGCCCGAATTGCGCCAGCACCTGCTGCACCTGATCTTGTCGCACCACGGCGAAGTCGAGCTGGGCAGCCCCGTGACCCCGAAGACCATCGAGGCCATTCTACTGCACCATATCGACAACCTCGATGCGCAGGCCTCGGCCTTCGAGCGCATCATCGAAGAGACCCAGGCCAACCGCCGCGTCTGGTCGGACTATCAGCCGCTCATCCAGCGCGAGGTCTACGCGCGTGATGCGTAGGCGCGCCACCGGCTGAGGCTGCCCATGCGCCCGCGCGTGTTGCTGGTCTGCCGCGAGCACGTGGGACACTGGGTGCCGTTCTACGTCGAGGCGTTCAAGGCCGCGGCCAATACCTTGACCATTGGGCCGCCGCTGGACTTGGTGGGGCTGCGCGCAGCGCGCCGCGAAGAACTGGCCGCCGAGTTGCTCCCCAACGACATTGCGTGCGAGAGCGGGCACCTGCCGGATTTGCTAAGCCACCTGCCGGCGGGTTGGGAGCCCGACCTGGTGGTGGCCGTGCAGAGCAGCCTGCCGCCCCTCACCGGAATGGCCGAGGCACCGTGCCCGACCGCCTACATCTCGATCGACACCTGGCACGACCACGCCGAGTTCGCCGTCGCACGGCAGTTCGACCAGGTGTTCGTGGCGCAACCGGCTTTCGTACCCTATTTCCAGGATACGGGCGCGCGACATGTGCAGTGGCTTCCGCTCGCCGCCGCACCGCACCGCCACTTCCCGGTCGATTTCGAGCCCGTCGCCGATGTGGCCTTTGTCGGGGCGGTGCATTTTGCGGCCAACATTCCGCGCTACCTGCGCTTGCAGGCGCTCGGCCAGCGCTTCCGGCTCATCGTGCAGACCGCGTTGACGGCGGAGCAGACGAGTGGCGTTTATGCCCAGGCACACCTCGCGTTCAACGCGTCTATCTCGCGCGAGATCAATATGCGGGTGTTCGAGGTGCTGGCCATGCGCCGCCCACTCGTGATGAATCGCGATGCAGCGGTCAACGGGTTGTTCGAACTCTTCGGCGACGACGAGCACCTCATCACCTATCGCGGCGACGAAGACCTGCTCGAGGTGGTGCAGGGCGCGCTGGAGGACCCGGCGCGGCGCGCTCGCATCGCAGAGGCCGGCTGGCGCGAGGTGATGGAGCGGCACACCTATGGGCACCGTATCGCCGCCATCCTCGAAGGTGCGGCGCTGCTGCAACGATTGACGGGCACGCCGCCGGGCAACCTGGCCGCGCGTCTGCCACACCGGCCCGGCCGTGTGCTCGATGTGGGCTGCCACCTGGAGCGCAGCAAGGTGGCGCTGCGGCATGCCGGTGCCACGCGGGTAGATGGTGTGCTATTGCCCGGCACCTCCGCCACGCCGCACGCGCGCCGCTACGACGCCGTAGCCGCGTGGCCCGATACCCCTGCGCCCACGTACGATACCGTGGTGTGCGGGGCGCCGCGTACTTTCCAGCGCGACCTCGCCGCGCTGCTGGCGTGGGCGGGCGTGCGGCTGGCCGCGGGCGGCGTTCTGCTGCTGCGGTTGCCGGCCGACGAAGTGGCCCACCTGGCGCCCGGTCGCGACGTGGCCTATTGGGCGGCTTGGACGGCCGAGCACGGCTTTCACCAGGTTGGGCACGCACGGCCCGAGCCGGAGCGCCCCTGGCACGACCTGACACTGCGCCGGTATACGCGAAGCGATGAGGAGGTGAGCGCTGAAATCTACACGCGGTTTCCCGTGCCGCGTCCGGAAGATTACGGCATGCCTACGGCGTAGGCGCTTCGGGCTCTCCGGTGCCGGGCGTGTCATCCGGACCGGGCCCACCCACGGCGCCGGGCTCCGCTTTGGCACCCGCTTCGGGCTGTGCTTCAGACACCGGCGCCTCGGTGCCGGCCGCCGTCTGCTCAGCCGCTGTGGCTTCACCGGCCGGCACTTCAGCCGTAGACGTTTCGGCGTTGCCCGTTTCCCCCTGGGCTGCCGCCTCTTCCGCGGCGCGGGCCGCGGCACGCTCTTCTGCAGCGTGTGCCGCTTGCTCCAGCGCGCGTTGCACCTCGGCCTCCCACTCAGGGCGGGTCTCCTCAAGGTGGCCGCGCAGCGCCGTGGCCACATGCTGGCGCGTGTATTGCTCGGGCGCGCGGAACGTCTCTCGCCAGCTCTCCGTGCGCACGATGCCGTGCACGTGTGGCAGTTGCCGGATGTACGCCTGCACGCAGGCCTCGACATCGAGGCTGCCCTGACGCCGCATGAACTGCGCGGGCGTTTCATCGCCCACGAAGGTATTCCACATCATCTGCGTCGAGGTACTCATCGGCACGCTAGGCGCTGGGTCCAATCATCTTGGCCGGGTCCACCGCTTCGTCGAAGTCGGCCTCGCTCATCAGCCCCAGGTTTACGGCCTCTTCCTTCAATGTGGTGCCGTTCTGATAGGCGGCCTTCGCGATCTTCGCCGCATTGTCATAGCCGATGTGCCGGTTGAGCGCCGTCACCAGCATCAGCGAGTTGCGCAGGTGCTCGGCGATGCGCCGCTCGTTCGCCTCGGTGCCGGCCACGCAATTCTCGCGGAACGAGTCGCTGGCGTCGGCCAGCAGCCGGATGGACTGCAGGACATTATAGATGATGACGGGCTTGAAGACGTTCAGTTCGAAGTTGCCCTGCGACCCCGCAAACGCCACCGTCATGTCGTTGCCGATAACCTGCGTGGCCACCATCGTCACGGCTTCGCTCTGGGTGGGGTTCACCTTGCCCGGCATAATCGAAGAGCCGGGCTCGTTGGCCGGCAAGACAATCTCGCCGATACCACAGCGTGGCCCGCTGCCCAGCCAGCGTATATCGTTCGCAATCTTCATCAGACTCGCGGCCACCGTGCGCAGCGCACCCGATGTCATCACCATCGCGTCGTGCGCGGCCAGCGCTTCGAACTTGTTCGGCGCGCTGGTGAAGGGCAGGCCGGTCAACTCTGCGATACGTGCCGCCACCTTCTCGGCATAGCCCACTTTTGTGTTCAGCCCCGTACCCACCGCCGTGCCGCCCAGCGCCAGCTCGCCCAGCTTCGGCAGCGTGCTGTGCACCCGCTCGATGCCGTTGCGAATCTGCGTGGCATAGCCGCTGAACTCCTGCCCCAGCGTCAGAGGTGTGGCATCCATCAGGTGCGTGCGCCCGCATTTGATGATTTCGCTGAACGCCGAAGCCTTGACCTCGAGCGATTCGCCCAGCTGCGCCAGCGCCGGCAAGAGCCGGTGGTGCAGTTGCTCGACCGCCGCGATACTCATCGCCGTGGGGAAGGTGTCGTTCGAGGACTGCGACATGTTCACGTGGTCGTTGGGGTGGACCGGCTCCTTGCTGCCCAATTCGCCGCCCATGATCTCGATCGCGCGGTTGGCGATCACTTCGTTGGCGTTCATATTGGTCTGGGTGCCACTGCCGGTCTGCCATACGACCAGGGGAAAGTGCTCGTCGAGCTGGCCGCTGATCACTTCGTCGGCCGCACTGCACACCGCCTTGCAGCGTTCCGGGTCCAGCAGGTCCATGTCGCAATTGGTCATGGCCGCCGCCTTCTTCAGAATGCCCAGCGCGCGTATCAGCTCGCGCGGCATATGCTCGGCGCCAATCTTGAAATTCTGCAGCGAACGCGCGGTCTGGCTGCCGTAGTAGCGGTCGGCCGGCACCTGCATTTCGCCCATCGTGTCGCGTTCGATGCGATACTCCAAGGTGCTCCACTCCCTATCGTCTGATGCGATTCCCTCGGCCTCGGAGTGCAAGCATAGCAAGGCGGGTAAGGCAATCCAAGTTTTTCGGGATTTTGCCGGAAAACCCTTTCCGTGGCGCGCAGCGCAGGAAGTGGCGCGCGCTTACTTGCCTGGCACCATGCACTATGGGCAAATTAACGGCTGCACGCGGTATGGAGAGAGGAGTACGCCACCATGCGCATTGCCGTATTTGAAGTGGAAGACTGGGAACGCGAAGCCTTCGAGAGTCTGTACAACGGCCACGAAGTGTTCTTTGACCATAAAGCCCTGACGCCCGAACACATGCCGGAGAACACCGAAGTCGAAGTTATCTCGACCTTCATCTATTCGAAGGCGACAGCGGAAATCCTCGAACGTTTCCCGAACCTGCGCCTGGTGACGACGCGTTCGACCGGGTACGACCACATCGACCGGTTGCACTGTAAGGAGCGGGGCATCCTGCTGTGCAATGTGCCTTCATACGGCAGCAACACCGTGGCCGAGCACGCGTTCGCCCTGTTGCTCAATATCAGCCACAAGATCGAAGAGGCCGTCGACCGCACGCGCAAGGGCGACTTCAGTTCACGAGGCCTGCAGGGCTTCGACCTGTTCGGCAAGACCGTGGGCGTGGTGGGCACCGGGCTCATCGGCCAGTGCTTCATCCGCATTGCGCGCGGGTTTGGCATGCACGTGCTGGCCTACGACGTGTACCCGAAGAAAGACGCATCGGCCGCGCTCGGCTTTCGCTACGTCGACCTCGATACGCTCTATCGCGAGAGCGACATCATCTCGTTTCACGTGCCCGCCACCTCGAATACGCGCCACATGGTGAATGAAGAGACGCTGCACAAGATGAAGCGCGGCGTGATTCTCATCAACACGGCACGTGGCGACCTCATGGACATGCCCGCCCTGGTGCGCGCTCTGGCGGAGAAGCATGTGGCGGCCGCCGGGCTCGACGTGCTGGCCGACGAGCCCGCCATGCGCGAGGAGGCGGAGTTGCTGCGCCGGCACTACAACGACACGCACGACCTCGAGAACCTTCTGGCCGACCATGTGTTGCTGCGGCTGCGCAATGTCATCGTCACGCCGCACAGCGCTTTCAACACGCACGAGGCGGTGCGCTCGATCCTGGACACCACGGTGGCCAACATTCGCGCCTTCGCCGACGGCGACCCGCAGAACGTGGTGCTGCCCCCCGAATAGGCCACGCTTGCCGCTTGGCTGATTCGGTGTTACCTTCCCGGTAAGGGGTGCAGCATGGCGGCGACCAGTCTGACCATAGGGGTGCGAAGCCTGGCCGAGGTGCGGGCGTGTTTTCCCGCGCTGGCGAGCGGCAGGGTCGTGTTCGACAATCCGGCTGGTACGCAGGTGCCGCGGCCCGTCCTCACGCGCATGCACGCCTGGCTGGCTCAGACCAATGCCAACGGCGGCGGCTTCTTCCCCGCGACGCTGGCCACCGGCGAACTGGTGCAGCAGACGCGCGCGGCGCTGGCTGCGTTTCTGCATGCGCCCGCGCCCGAAGCCGTGGTGTTTGGCGCCAACATGACCACCCTCACCTACGCCGTGAGCCGCGCGCTCGCGCGGGAGTGGCAACCCGGCGACACCATCGTGGTGACGCGGCTCGACCACGACGCGAACATCTCGCCCTGGTTGCAGGCCGCGGCCGACCGCCAGTGTTGCGTGCACTGGGTCAACTTCGACCCGGGCACCGGCACGCTGGACCGCGACGACTACGCACGCGCACTGGAGAAGGCGCCGCGGCTGGTGGCGCTGGGTTATGCGTCGAATGCGCTGGGCACGATCAACCCCGTGGCCGAGATGACCGCGCAGGCGCACGATGCCGGCGCACTGGTCTATGTCGACGCGGTGCACTACGCACCCCACGGTCTCATCGATGTGCAGACGCTTGACTGCGATTTCCTGGCGTGCAGCCCCTACAAGTTTTTCGGCCCGCACCTGGGTGTGCTGTTTGGCAAGCTGGAGTTGCTCGAAGACGTGCCCGCCTATCGGGTGCGCCCGGCGCCGCATGCGCCGCCCGGCAAGTGGGAGGTGGGCACCAGCAACTTCGAGGGTATCGCCGGTACCCTGGGTGCGCTGGAATACCTGCAGTGGCTCGCAGGCAGCGACGCGCAATCGCCCGACACGTGCGACCGGGCGGGATACGCGCGGGCGATGCATGCGGTGCAAGAACACGAACGGCGCCTGAGTGCTGCGCTGTTGCGTGCGCTGGCCGATACACCCGGGTGCACCCTGTACGGCCTGAGCGACCCGGCCCGCCTCGGCGAGCGCACGTGCACGTACAGCTTTCGCCTGGCGCATGAAGCCCCGGGCGCTACCGCGCAGCGGCTGGCGGCGGCGGGGATCAATGCGTGGTCGGGGCACAACTATGCACAGGCGGTGATGGAGGCCTATGGTGTGCTGGCGAGGGGCAGCCTCGTGCGGGTGGGCCCGGTGCATTACAACACGCTCGATGAGGTGGCGCGATTCGGCGCGGCCCTGCGCGGCGATGCAGCGGAGGATGCGGAGGCAAACCCATGACCCTGGCACCGATGGTCCCTTTACTGGCGCTCGCCCTGCTTTCCGCCGTGTCACTCGTGGGCGACTCGCCGGTGCCCCGCTTTGAATCCAGCACGAACGCAAATGCCGTGCGGCTGACCGGCGTGATAGCGGACGAGGCCGCGCTCGATGTGTGGGCGAATGGCCGCCCCAACGGCTGGCGCACCTCGGCGCGCGAACAGGTGCGCATGGTGGACGCGCCGCACTGGGACTACGAGCATGCGGCCCTGCGCCCCGGCGCGTGGTTGTACCGGCACGCTGCGGGCGGCGCCGGCGAAGACGCCACGGCGTTGCTGCTGGAAGGCGACACGGTGTTGCTGCGCTGCCAGATTCGCGCCGAACAGGCTGCTGAACTGCTGCTGCAGATTGTGGTGCAGGACCCGGTGCACGGTGGGCACGTATCCGAGAAGCGGGTGCGCGCATCGAGTGAATGGTCCACGCACCGCCTCGAGACCCTGGTGTCGCTCGAACGCGCGCAACAGGTCACCGTGCGCTTCGCCACGCCACACAGCAATACCACCGACCTCGAAGTACGCCGCCCGCGTGCCGTTGTGCTGCCGGCCATTCCACACCGCACGCGCTACGACGGTTCGATGTGAGTGGGCTTGTCGCGTCGCGCGGCCTACACCTTCAGGTCCGGCTTGAGCGGGCGGTTGGCCAGCAAGCGTTCGGTGG
>CAYMLC010000013.1:0-6233 GCA_964390765.1 uncultured Nitrospirales bacterium | reverse complement strand
GATCTCGGCGACGACCGGGTGCAACAGACCGATCATGGCGAGGGGGATAAACACGACGTTGTAGCCGAAGGCCCAGAACAGGTTCTGCCGGATCTTGGCGAAGGTCGCGCGCGCGATGAGCACGGCTTCGTGCAGCGCCTGCAACTCTTCGCTGACGAGTAGCACGTCGGCTGCCTCGATGGCGATGTCGGTGCCCGTGCCGAGCGCCACGCCCACATCGGCCGCGGCCAGGGCGGCGGCGTCGTTGATGCCATCGCCCACCATGACCACCGGCCCCACCACTTCACCCTTCACCCGTTCGATGGCGCTCACCTTCTCCTCGGGCAACAGGTCGCCCTCGGCGCGATCGATCCCAACCTGCTGCGCCACCACATCGACCGACTGTTGCTGGTCGCCGGAGAGCAGCACGGTGTCGATACCGAGGTGGCGTAGAATGCGCACCACGCGAATGGCGCCGGGCTTCAACTGGTCCGACAGTTCGATGACGCCCAGCACCTTGGCCCCGCGCGCCACCAGCACCGGCGTGCGTGCCGCGTGCTGGGCCTCGCCCACCGCGTCGCGCAGCGTCGTCCAGTCGATGCCCTCGCGATCAAAGAGCCCCGGCTTGCCGATCAGTACGGCCTGCCCGTCGACCTTGCCGCGTGCGCCATGGCCCGCCACGGCTTCAAAGTCCGAGGCCTCGTTCAAGGGCAGGCGGCGTTCTTCGGCCTCGCGCACGATGGCCTTACCGATAGGGTGCTCCGACAACAATTCGACTGCCGCAGCCGCGGCCACCAGGTCATCTTCGTCGACGCCGGGCGCAGCGGTCACGGACTGCACGCGCTGCGCTGCGGTGGTCAGCGTGCCGGTCTTGTCGAATGCGACAACGCGCGCATCTCTCAGCAACTGGATGGCAGCGCCACGGCGAAAGAGAATGCCGCGCTGGGCGGCGAGCCCGGTGCCCACCATGATGGCCGTGGGCGTGGCCAGTCCCATGGCGCACGGGCACGAGATGACAAGTACGGCTATCGCCGCGAACAAGGCCTGCGACCAGCTGCCCACGCCCTCGGGTACTTCCCACGGGAGATAGGGGGCTACGCCGCTGCCGAGCGTCTGCATCGCCTGGGGGGCAGCCGCCCACAGCAGGAAGGTAATTGCAGCAAGGCCCAGCACCGCCGGCACAAACACGGTGGTCAACTGGTCGGCCGTCTCTTGGATCGGCACCTTGGAAGCCTGCGCCTGTTGTACCGTTCGCGCCACCTGGGCGAGGAAGGTCTCGCTGCCCACCTTTTCAGCGCGCACGCGCAACGCGCCCGAGCCATTCACCGTGGCGCCCACCACCTGGTCGCCCGGCGTCTTGTCCACCGGCATCGGCTCGCCCGTGGCCATCGACTCGTCCACGCTGCTTTCGCCCGACAGCACCACGCCGTCGGCCGGTATCTTCTCGCCCGGGCGCACCACCATCACATCGCCCTTGCGCACTTCGTCGATTGGCACCTCCACCGTTTCGCCATCGCGCTCGACGCGCGCCTCTTTCGCGCCCAGCTCGAGCAGCTTGCGGATGGCGCCCGAGGCGCGGCTGCGCGAGCGCGCCTCGAACCAGCGCCCTGTTGTGTGGAAGGCCAGAATCATCGCCGCGATCCCCGCATAGTTGGCGATGCCGAGGCCCGCCAGGTGCAGCGGCCCCGTGACAAAGGCGGCCAGCGTGCCCAGCGTGGTCAGGGTATCCATGTTCGTGGTGCGGTGGCGCAGCCCCTGCCACGCCGCGCGAAAGGTGGGGCCGCCCGCCAGCGGCAGCACCGGTGTGGCCAGCAGCGTAATGACCCAGGCATGCGCTGGCACCGTCGCCAGGCCACTCATATGCACCAGCATCAGCGTCATCAGCGGCAACGTAAAGGTCCACGCGGCAATCGCGCAGCGCCGTTGCAGCGCAGTCCAGTCTTCGTCGTGGTCGCCCGCCGCGCCTGGGTCGTCCGCGTCGTCCTCATCCGCTTCGCGCACGTCATAACCCGTCTCGCGCACCGCCTGTGCCAGCGCCGGCGGGGTTGTCTCGTTCGGGTCGTAGTGCACCTGCGCTTCATGCGTCATCAGGTTCACGCTGGCTTCCGTCACCCCTGGTGCGGCGCGTAGGGCGCGTTCAACCGTATTCGCGCAGCCGGCGCAATGCATGCCCTCAATGTGCAGAATGTAGTCAGTCGTCTCGGGTGCGCTGGTGCTCATGGTGGTCTGGGCCTATGCTGGCGTCGGGATTGCGGCTAAAGCTAGAAGAAACGACGCGGCGTCCCGTGGATATTGCAACACCACGATGCAACCCCGGGGCACCGGGAGAGATTAACCTACGCATGCGCACTGTTGTTCAACGTATCTACGCTTCCTCGCTGACCTACGGTCTGACCGGGCTGCTCGCCCTCGGCGCGCTCGCCGTGCCCGCGCAAGAGCCGCCGAACTTTGGCCCCAACCGGGAATGGACCAGCATCAACACCGGGCTGTACGAGTTGAGTGTACAGCAGAATGGCCGGGTCGATGTGCGATTGCGCAATAGTCTGGCGGTACTGGAGAACGCGATTCCCACCATGCTGGAAGCGGGCGAGGACGACGCGCGCCCGCTGACCATCGAGGGCAAGCACAGCGGGCGCTTACCCGTGAACACCCAACTGGGCGAAGGGCAGGGGTTTGCACTGGGCAACGAAGAGCGCCAGTGGATCTTGAGTGCCTATCCCACGCAGCCCTTCTTTACGTTGGAACTGGTCTACACCAACACCGGCCGGAACCCCATCACGATCGAGCGCCTGACGCCCTGGTCGCAGACGCGCGACACCCGCGCCACGGTGTGGGCAGGCAGCGATGCCGCCGAGGCCCCGGTGCTCGACAATGGCAATGTGTTCGGCGGCTTCAATGACTACGCGCGTGTGCGCCGTGGCGGCGGAGGCGGCAACTACAACCTGGCGCTGCACAATCCCGCCAGTGGCTACTCGCTGATTGTCGGCTTTCTCTCGCACGACCGCGCCTATACCGAAGTCGAACTGGAGCGCACCGAGCGCGCGGAAGACGAATTCTTCGACCGGCTGGTGGCGGATTGTGTCTACGACCCGCCGGTCACGCTGCAGCCGGGCGAATCGCTGCGCTCCGAGGTTCTATACATCGCTGTGGCCGAGGGCGATCCCGTGCACGGGCTCGCACGCTATGGCCGCGCCTACGCCCTCTGGAACCAGGTTCCCGATCCGCCGGCCTTCGTTCCCCACGGCTGGGACAGTTGGAGCACGCACCATCACCGCGCCATCGACGAGCCAACGCTGCTGGCCGAGCTGGCCGTGCTGCGCGAACACCTTACGCGCTACGGCTGGAAGCACTTTGCCATCGACGCCGGCTGGGCCCGGGCGCGCGGCGACTGGACCCCCGACCCCGCCAAGTTTCCCAATGGACTCGGCCCGGTGGTGGAGGCCATCCATGACGCCGGCATGACCGCCGGTCTCTGGATCGACCCGTTCACCGTCGACGTGGATTCGGAACTGGCGGCGCAGCACCCCGACTGGCTGCGCCCGCCCAACGACCGCGGACGGCTGCTGCTGGGCGAGGGCGCGCGCATCCTCGATGTAAGCCGCCCCGACGCTTACCAGTGGGTCTATGATCTGGCCCGGCGTATCCGCCAAGAATGGGGCTTCGATGCGCTGGTCGAGGCGGATTTCGTTTATCACCTGTTGCTGGCCGAGGACTACAGCGACGCCACGCTCACACGGGTCGAGGTGTTGCAACTCGGGATGCAGGCGCTGCGCGAGGGGCTGGGCGAAGGCGCCTTCCTCATGAGCATGACGCCGCATCCGATTACCGGACGATATGCCGATGGCGTGCGCACCGGCCGAGACAACGCACCCATCTGGCAGGGCAATGCGCTCACCGGCCCGTGGGGTGCCCGGGAAAGCCTGACCAATGCGGTGCGCCGCTTCTACCTCTCGCCGCACGTGTTCCTGCCCGACCAGGACGTGGCCTTCTTTGCACACGATCCCACGCGCGCGCGCTGGAATGTACAGGACCGCCCGGCCCTAAGCATGGCGCAAAGTGTGGCCTGGTTGACCGGTGCGGCGCTGACCGGCGGCGCGGTGAAGATCGGCGATGCCTTCTCGCTGCTTACCCCGGAACAGCGCGCGGTGCTGCAGAAACTGCTGCCGTCGGCGCGCCGGCCAGCGCGCCCGCTCGACCTGTTCGATACCGACGCCCCGCGCCTGTGGCATGTGCCCTTCGAGACCGAGGCCGGCACGTGGCACATCGTCGCCGCGTTCAATTGGGACGATGGCCGCGGCGATACGGTGCTGCTGCCCTTCGAGCGGCTGGGCGTGCTCGACCGCGACTACTTCACGGTCTACGACTTCTGGGAGGCGCGGTACCTGGGCACGGCGCGCGGGCGCCTGCGTATCGAGACGCAGCCCGGTGGCGTGACGTTGCTCGGCTTGCGGCCATATGTAGACCGCCCGCAGTTCGTCGCGTCCAACCGCCACTGGGCACAGGGCGCGATGGAGCTGCGCACGGCCGCCTGGGAGGCCGCCGCGGGCACGTGGCGTGGCACCTTCGAAGCCACCCCGAACCATGCCTACGACCTGCGGTTTCTGGCGCCGGCCGGCTGGCGGGTGCTGGGCGCCACGTGGGCGGGACAAGAAGCCGCCGCGGTGCAACAAGGGCGCGAAGTGCATGTGCAGGCGGCCAGTGGCGCGGGCGGCCAGGCGGAAGTCGTGGTGCGCTTCGCCCGCGAATAGCGCCCCCTCCGGCAGGGGGCTGCGCCTAGTCCGCGCTGTGTACCTGCACCCACACCTGCCGCGTGCGTGGTCCATCGAACTCGCAAAAATACAGGGACTGCCAGGTGCCGAAGGCGAGGCGCCCATCGCGAATCAGTACCGTCTGGCAAAAGCCCATCATGCTTGCCTTCACGTGCGCTGCGCTGTTGCCTTCTGCGTGCGCGTAACCGCCTTGCCAAGGCACGACCCGCTCGAGGATGAGTGCCATGTCGGCCACTACGGCGGGGTCCGCATTCTCGTTGATCGTGACGCCGGCCGTGGTGTGCGGTACGAAGACCTGCACAAAGCCGGTGTGTACCCCGGCGGCGTCGATGATTTCGTGCACCTGCCGGTCGATGTTGATGAACTGCGTATGCGCACGGCTCTCGACGCGAACGGTATGCACGGCTAGAACTCGTGTTGCAGCAGGTTGCGCAGACCCAGGCGCATCGGCAGAAAGGTGCAGATGCCACTCAGGACAGTGATGAAAACCAGCACACTGACGAGCGCCGTGGTATGGCCCTGGGTACCGGCGGCCGGCCCCAGTATCGACCACTGCAACACGATGACCTGTGCCGCCACGATGCAGCCGATATAGCCGATGCTCAGCAGCAGGTTCAGCGTGCCGCCCATGCCCGATACGATACGCGCGGGATTGTCTTCCTGGAAGTTCGGGTAGAGCGTGCCCAGCCCCACGGCCAGGCCGGACAGGCCGAAGTTCACCAAGACCACGCTGTAGATTGTCAGCCAGAATGCGGTGGGCTCGAGCCCGAGCTGCCGCCCCGAGACGATGGCCAGGGCAACGGTGAAGACCGAAGCCGTGCCCACGCTTAACCAGAATTTCTGCCACACGAGTTGTTTGTAGGTCAGCGGCGCCAGGCTAAGAATCCAGAAGCGGCGCCCCTCGAGACTGATAAGCGGAAAGACGAAGCGGCTGGTGAGTGTCGCGAGAATGAGCGAGATGGAGCCGACATTCAGACACGCGATCCACGAGCGCCAGAAACTGTCTTCGGTCACGGTGGAGGTGCGGTGCAGGTTGGCGAAGTAAATGGCGAGCACGCCGAAGAAGATCACGAATTGCGACCACTGCGTCGGGTCGCGCCAGAAGAGCTTGATATCCTTGATCACCAGCGAGCGCTGCGGATTGCGCACCCACGCCAGCAAGGGCGTGACGATGAGATTGATGACGCCACGGTTCGCGCGGTGAATACGCTGGCGGTCTTGCCCGGCCAGAATCGAATAGCCGCGATGCACCAGCCCCTCGGCGACTTCGCCACCGACGAACAGCAGCAGCATGGCATTCGCGACGAGTACCCCCAGAAGAAAGAGGCTGTCTGCGTAGTTGGCCTGCGCCGCGGCCAGCACGCCCTCATAAGCCCACGCGCTGGGCAGCCAGTTGGCCTGCAACTGCGACGAGGTGTCGAGGAAGAGCGGCACCAGCGCATCTTCATCGAAGTCGGTGGTGCGCGCGATAGTGCGCAGATAGAG
>CAYMLC010000012.1:0-20927 GCA_964390765.1 uncultured Nitrospirales bacterium | reverse complement strand
GAGCACGGTGTTACGGGTTGCCTGTGCGAAGTGGGCGATATCGAGGCCATGACAACGTGCGCCCTCGAAATCCTGACCGACCCCGAAAAGGCCCGCCAGATGGGGGCACGCGGCCGGGAACGCGCGCTCACCCACTTCCGGCGCGACGACATCGTGCGGCAATACGAAGCACTGTACGAGCGCGTGCTGGCGGGAAGTATGGCGCGGGCGGCCTCGGCCTAGGCGGCACGCGCGCGGCGCATCACGCTGGTCTGCGTGAGGAGCCAATAAGTGAGCACACGGCTGGCGCACAAGACGAACAGCGTGATGCGAATACCCCATTCGTTCTGCGCCAGCGTCTCGGCCAGTACCAGCAGGATCCCCATCATCAGCAAGCGGCCTGCAGCGAGCGGCACCTCCCACGCGCTCAGGTATTCGATTCGCTCGGCAGGATGCGTAATGGTGTCGCGGATGACTTCGTAGCGTACCGCCATGTAGGGGATGTTCGTGAGCGGCATGGCTGTGGCGCGCAAGACGCCAAACACCAGCAGCGTCCATACATTCAGCCCGGTCAAGACCAGTAGTCCGGCGGCGAACATGATGATCACGCCCAGCAGCATCGCGGTCTGACGCCGGCGCGGTGTCAGCCAGCGGCCCAGCCAGAAGCTGGTCAGAATGCTCGCGAGCCCCTGCAGGGCCGCGTACCCCCCCACCTGAAACGCATCATCGGTCTCGATGTACATCAAGAGCGCGAGCAGAAACACGAATATGTTGAATGTGCCCGCCAGGGACAGGGACGACCACATGAACAGCCGCCAGTCGCGCTGGTCGCGGCCGGGCCACAGTGCGCGGCCCAGGTGATAGGCGCGGCGGGCCGTCTCGCCCGGCGCCCCGGCACTTAGCACCACCGCCACCAGATAGAGCAGCACACTGGCGCCAAACACATACTGGTAGCCCGCTTGCTCGCCATCGGCCAGCGAGATGAGCGTGCCGCCGAGCAGCGGCGCCAGCAGGCGCGCCACGCCGTTGGTCGCGTTCAGCAGTCCGAAGTAGAGATCGCGCCGCCCCGTGTGCAACACGTCGTAGCTGAAGACATTGTTGCCCTGCCAGAAGAAACCCCAGGTAACGCCGAGCAGTACGCCCAGGGGCACGGCGTAGTCCGAGGCGTCCTCGGCGAGCCAGAGCAGTGCGCCGTAGAAGGCGGCGTTGAGCAACAGCCCGATGCGGTAGACGTGGACGCGGTCGTAGCGCTGGGCGAGCCATCCGGTGGCCAGATAAACGACGGGGGTAACAGCGAAAACCGCTATATAATGCCAGTAAACCGTTGCAAAGCTAAGGCTCTGCACCCAAAAGTAGACCCCAACAAAGACGCTGCACAGACCGTCCGCCGTCGTGTACAACGCGTTCAGCGCCAGCACCACCCACGCGCGGGGATGCAGGCGTTCAGCTGAAGCTGTGGTTTGCTCGTTCATGCGGCGCGGAAATGTAGCTGCTGGCGTAAGGGCATGACAAGGCGCGGGTTGTCTTCAGGCCGGGCGCCTGTCAAAATGAAACATACGCATCGGTCCGCTGGTCCGATAAGCGCCGTAAACTGGGCGAACTTAAAGGGAGAAGACACAATGGAGATTTCTCGCCGATCCTTCTTGGGCACCGGTGCCGCGATGGTAGCCGGGACCATGGCGAGCCGCAGCGTGTTCGGTGCGAACGAGCGCATCCGCATGTGCGTGGTGGGCTGCGGCGGCCGGGGCGGCAGCCACATCGGCGCCTGGACCGGCTCGAACATGAGCGACCTGGTGGCCGTGGTCGACGCCGACGAGCGCCCGCGCATGTACCGCGCACGGATGGCTGAGCGCGCCCAGGATGGCAAGGAAGTGAAGATGTATGCCGACCTGCGCGAAGCGCTGGCGGACGGTGGTTTCGACGCGATCTCGATTGCGACACCGCACCACTGGCACGCGCTGGCGACGCAATGGGGCATTGAAGCCGGCGTCGATGTCTTCGTCGAGAAGCCCATGTCCTGGAGCTATTTCGAAGGCCAGGCGCTGGTCGCGCTGCAGAAGAAGTACCCCGACCGCATCATTTACCACGGTGCGCAGCGCCGTTCGGATGCGCGCTGGCGCCGTGATGTGAAGCTGTTGCAGTCGGGCGAGATCATCGGCGCGGTGTATATGGCGCGCGGGCTGGGCTACAAGAACGGCAACCGCGGTTCGCTTGGCTTCAAGGACAATGAAGAGCCGCCGTCAAAGCTGGCGTGGGACCTGTGGCAGGGTCCGGCCTCGCGGCAGGCGTTCAATGCCTCGTACCACCCGTATAACTGGCACTGGTTCTGGCACTACGGCAACGGCGAGATCGGCAACCAGGGCGTGCACCAGATGGACCTGTGCTCGTGGGTCATGGAGTCGAAGGGTATGCCGGTGAAGGTCTTCAGCGAGGGCGGCCGCTACACGTATGACGACATGGGCGAAACCCCCAACACGAACGTGGCGACACTGAAGTATGCCGACGGAACGATGAGCGTGTTTGAAGTGCGCAACCGCTTTACGAACAACGAAGGCGGCCGCATGATCAACGGCAAGTATCATCCGGGCGTGGGCGTGGGCAATCTGTTCTACGCAGACGAAGGCTACTACGTAGAGGGCCAGGGCTTCTTCGACACGAAGAACGAGCCGATCGCGTTGAGCACCGACGAGTATCCGTACCCCGAAGGCGGTAACCACTACGAGAACTTCCTGAAGGCGATCAAGAGCCGCAATCCGGAAGACATTCGCGGCAACGCGGAAGAGGCGCACCTGAGCTCGGCGCACTGCCATCTGGCAAACATCTCGTACCGCGTGGGCAAGTCGCTGGACTTCGACCCCGAGAGTGAGCAGATCACCAATGCTGCCGACGCGAACGCAATGCTCACGCGTGAATACGCGGAGGGCTTCGAGGTGACGATGCCCGCCTAAGGGCCTGGATAGAGAATAGAAGCGGTACACGGCCGCGGACCGTTGAGGGTTCGCGGCCGTTTCCTATTCAGTGTCGGTGGGCGGTGGCGCCTCGGGCGGCCGGGCACGGCGGCGGCGGCGCGCCTTCTGCTTGCGCACCTTCTCCGCGCGGCGTGCCTCGGGCGACTGTGCGCCCAGCGCTTCGGCCTCGAGCAGTTCGCAAAGACGCCGGCGCGCGTAGTAGCGGTTGAGCGCCTGCGAACGGGCCTCGCGCGCGGTCACCTGTTTGCCGGTGGGCACATGGCGCAACTGCACAGCTATGGCGGTCTTGTTGATCTTCTGGCCGCCCGGCCCGCCACCGCGCACAAACTGCTCTTCGAGGTCGGTCTCTTCGATGCCGAGGGCCCGCATCCGTAGCCGCAAATCTTCGGCCTTACGCGGCGTCACGCCAAAATCGGGCATCGGCCTACCCGGGCAGGCCGGCACGCACGTCGCGCTCGACGCCGCGAAAGGCTGCCAGCAGCCGTGGCGCCGGCGCACAAGCGGCCACGATGTCGATACGCGTCGTGCGGCGTCCGGGCCGGCGCCACGAGTCGGCGTCGTAGGCGCCGAGCAGGGTCAGGCCGGCCGCGTCGAGCATGGCTTCGACGTCGCGCAGGGTATAGATGCGCTCGCGGATTGTGGCGGGCACGCCGGTGTTCACGCGTACGGTGGTCTCGGCGATGCCCGTGGCGCGGTCGTAGTGGCTGTTCCAGCGGGTCTCGAAGTTGCCGTTGCGCTCGACCCAGGTCTGGCCTTCGAAGTGGTCGCGCACCATGCGCTCGGTCACCAGGTCGAAGAAGATCAATCCACCCGGCGCCAGCGCATCCGACAGGTTCTGAAAGACCTGAGCCAGCTCGTCTTCTTCGGTCACGAAGTTGAGGCTGTCGAACAGGCAGGTGACGAGGCCGAAGTGACGGCGAAACGGCAGGGCGCGCAGGTCGGCCCGTACGATGCGCAGGCCGCGGTCGCGGCGGCGGGCGGCGGCGCACATGGCGGGTGACAGGTCGAAGCCATAGGCCGGCCAGCCCATGACCGCGGTCTCGGCGAGCAGGCTGCCGGTGCCGCAGGCGGCGTCGAGGTAGGGGGCGTCGGGTCCGATGGCGCGCAGGGCCGCGGCGATATCGCGCCAGTGGCGGTAGTCGACATGCTCCATGATGACGTCGTAGTAGCGCGCGATGGGCGCGAAGGGGTCAAGCGTGGAGGTGGCCATCGTGCGCGTGCACCCACTGGTAGAACGCCTCGGCCTGCGGATGAATGGGATTGCCTTTCTTGTGGCTGAAGGCGTGCTTCTGCGCCGTGGCATAGCGCAGCGCGTCTTCGAGTCCGTGGCGGCGGAAGCGCTCGCGCGCGGCGGCCGCTTCGGGGTACTTGCGGTTGGGCTCGGAGAAGTCCGCGAGATAGAGGGCCTGGCCGAGGGGCGCCAGCGCGGGCCTTCCGGTGGTATGCCAGCGGATGGCGTCGAGCACGTCTTCATCGTTCAGGTGGCCGGCAGCGGCCAATTGGGCGGCGGCCACCGGGCCGTGCAGCAGCACCGGTTTCGCCAGGGCGTGGCTGTCGATGCCAACGCCGTGTGCCTCGGCTTCGGCCAGCAGCGCGGCATCGTCGAGATTGCGGCAGTAGTCGTGCAGCAGTGCGGCATGGCGGGCAGCGCTGCGCGGGAGGGCCAGCGTGCGCGCAATTTCGTCGAGCCATTCGGCCACGCCCAGCACGTGGCGCAGGCGCCCCGGCTTCAGGCGCGCGCGCAGGTGCGGCAGCCATGCGGCGGCTTCGGGCCACGCTTCAACGCGTGGCATAGAGGTGCCGCTCTCGAATGACCTGCAAGACCGCTGGCGGCACCCAGCGCTCGCCACAATCGCCCTGCACCAGGCACTTGCGTATATCGGTACTCGACAATTCGATGGGGTCGAACTCGAGAAAGGTGATGCTCCCGCGCAACTCGTGCGGTACATCTTGCACATAACCGGGACGCGGCACGACGACAATGTGTGCGCGCTTGAGGATGGCGTCAGGCTCGCGCCAGCGCGGCAGGTCGAGCATGGCGTCGTAGCCGATGATGAGATAGAGCCGGGCCGCGGGCTGGGCCTCCTGCAATTCGCGCAGGGTATCGGCCGTATAGCTGGGCCCGCCGCGGTCGAGTTCGAGCCGCGAGCAGCGGAACTGCGGATAGCTGGCGAGCGCCGCCTCGACCATGGCGACGCGGTCTTCGGCGCTGGCGCTGACCTCGCCCTGCTTGTGCGGTGGTACCGCGCTGACCATGAAGAGCACCTGGTCGAGCGGCACCTGGCGCATGGCGGCGGCGGCCACGTCTACGTGCGCCTGGTGAATGGGGTCGAAGGTGCCCCCGAAGACCCCAATGCGCGGCCCTTCAGTCACGGGTTTGCCCGCTACCCCGGATGACGTACTTGGCCGTGGTAAGGCCCTCGAGCCCCATGGGCCCGCGGCAATGCAGCTTGGCCGTGCTGATGCCGATTTCGGCGCCCAGCCCGAATTCGTAGCCGTCGGTGAAACGCGTCGACGCATTGACGTAAACGGTCGCGCTGTCGACGGCTTCGAGGAACTGTTCAGCGGGGGCATAGCCGCTGGTCACAATGGCGTCGGAATGATGCGAGCCGTAACGGTTGATGTGGTCGACGGCTTCCGTAAGGGAATCGACGATACGAATGGACAGCACCTTGTCCAGGTATTCGGTTCGCCAGTCCTCTTCCGTGGCGGGCGTGCACGCGATGAGCGCTTGCGTGCGCTCACAGCCGCGCAACTCACAGCCTTCGGCGGCCAGCGCTTCGGCCACGGCGGGCAACCATCCGGGCGCCATGCCGGCGTGCACCAGCAGGGTTTCCATGGCGTTGCATACGCCGGGGCGTTGGAGCTTGGCATTGAGGGCAATTTCGCGCGCCATGCCGGGGTCGGCGTCTTCGTGGATGTAGGTGTGGCATACGCCATCGAGATGCGCGACAACCGGTATGGTCGATTCGCGCAGGATGCGCTCGATGAGTCCCTTGCCACCGCGCGGCACGATGAGGTCGATGGATTCGTTCAGTGCCAGCATGGCCCCTACGGCGTGGCGGTCGGTCGTGGGGATGATCTGCACGGCGTGTTCGGGCACGCCCTGGGCGCGGGCGCCTTCGATAAACACCTCGGCAATGGCCACGTTCGAGTGTATCGCCTCGCTGCCCCCGCGCAGGATGGTCGCGTTGCCGGACTTGAGGCACAGGGCCGCGGCATCGGCTGTCACGTTGGGGCGGCTCTCGTAGATGATGCCCACCACACCGATGGGCTGGCGGATGCGCGCGATACGCAGGCCGTTGGGGTGCACGTACTGATCGAGGATGTCGCCCACGGGATCGCGCAGCGCCGCCACCGACTCGAGCCCGGCGGCCATGGCCTCGATGCGCTGGTCCGTCAATTCGAGGCGGTCGAGCATCGCGCCGCTCAGGCCCTTGTCGCGGCCGGATTCGAGGTCGCGCGCATTGGCGTCTTGCAAGGATGAACGCGCGGCACGCAGGCGCGCGGCAACATCGAGCAGGGCAGCGTTTTTCACGGCCGGCGAAAGCCCGCGCAGCGCATCGGCGGCGCGGCGGGCCTGCACCGCATAGCGCGCGATTTCCTGGGTGAGTTCGGCTACCACTACCGCCATGGCGGTGCACTCCTGTTCTGCCGTTTGCGAGTATGCCACAGCCGTCGCCGTTGCCGCAGGCCGGGCAGCGCTAGCTCAGCAGCACGAGGTTGTCGCGATGCACGACTTCGTCGTAGTCCTTGTGGCCGAGCACGGCTTCGATTTCCGAGGTACGCCGGCCCATGATGCGGCGCACGTCTTCACTTGAGAAGTTAACCAGCGCGCGGGCCAGATCCTTGCCGCTGGCATCGGCCAGGCGCACGCAGGCCCCGATACCGAAGGTGCCCTCCACGGCGGTGATACCCGCCGGAAGCAGGCTCTTGCCCTGGCCCTGCACCGCGCGCACCGCGCCGGCGTCGAGGGTAAGCGTGCCCTGCACCGACTGGCCAAACGCGACCCAGCGCTTGCGATGCGAGAGTGCCTCGCGCGCGGGCGCGAAGTAGGTGCGCGGCACGGTGCCGGCGAACAGGCGCGGCAAGATATCGGGCTGACACCCGTTGGCGATAACGACCGGCACGCCCGCCGTGGTGGCGATGCGGGCGGCGGCGAGCTTGGTCTGCATGCCACCGGTCGACGCACGCGAACCGGCGCCGCCGGCGTACGCCTCGATCTCGCCCGTAATTTCAGGCACCTCTTCTATCAGGCGCGCGTCGGGGTTCGCGGTGGGCGCGCGGTCGTACAAGCCATCGACATCCGTCAATAGCACGAAGAGGCCCGCACCCAGTTTGGCGGCTACCTTCGCGGCCAGGGTGTCGTTCTCGCCGAAGCGAAACTCTTCGGTGCCGGTGCTGTCGTTCTCGTTGATGATCGGCACGATGTTGCCGAACTCGAAGAGCCGCAGCAGCGTGTTGCGCGCATTGAGATAGCTGCGGCGCTCGGCCAGGTCGGCCCAGCTCAAGAGCACCTGGGCCGTGTGCAGGCCGCCACCCAGGGTCATGAACAAGGTCTCGTAGTAGTGCATGAGCCGTGCCTGGCCCACGGCGGCTACGGCCTGCTTGCTGCGCAGGTCGGCCGGGCGCGTGTGGTGGCCGAGCACCTGCATGCCCACGCCGACGGCGCCCGAGCTGACCAGCACGATATTGAGCGGGTGCTGCGCCTTGAGCGCGGCAATCTGTTGGGCGAGCCGCTCCATAACCCCGGCGTTGAAACCGGCCTCGCTGCTCAGGAGTGACGTGCCAATCTTCACGACCACCACGCCCAGCGAAGCGGGATCGAAGCGCACACGCGCGGGCGCGGCGGCGGTATTCTGCGCGGTGTCGGCCATCAGTCGGGATGATACTCCAGCTCGACGTCGCCAATCGTGATGGTGTCGCCGGGATGCGCGCCCATGCGGCGTAGCGCACGATAGAGCCCCAGGTCGCGCAACGATTGGTCGAGGTGGCGCACGGCTTCTTCGTTGTCGAAGTCGGTCATGCGCACGGCTCGCACGACGCGCTGGCCGCCCACTTGCCAGCCATCTGAATGCGACTCGATAACAAAGGGGGCCTCGAACACGTACTCGCGCGAATCGCCGTCGTCCACGTCGTTCAGGTCGCGGCCCGCGCGCTCGGCTTCACGCGCGCGCTCGAGGGTTGTCCATACCGTCTCGAGCAATTCGGGCACGCCTTCACCCGTGGCGCCGCTCAACGGCAGACAGCCCGGAAAACGTTGGGCCAGGGTGGCAAAGCGCTCGACATATTCGGTGACGTCGGTCTTGTTGAATGCGACAACCCGCGGGCGCTGGGCGAGGTCTTCGTCGTAGGCGGCCAATTCCTCTTCGAGCGTGGCCAGCGTCTCGGCGGGGTCGTCGTCGCCGAGGTCAACCAGAAAGACGAGGACGCGCGTGCGTGCGATGTGGCGCAGAAAGTCGTGGCCAAGCCCCTTGCCTGCGGCGGCGCCTTCGATGATGCCGGGAATGTCGGCCATGGTGAAGGTGCGATAGCCGCTCAGCTCGACGACGCCGAGGTTGGGCACGATGGTTGTGAACGGGTAGTCGGCAATCTTGGGGCGCGCCGCGCTGACGGTGGCCAGCAGTGTGCTCTTGCCGGCATTGGGCAGCCCGACCAGCCCCACTTCCGCCAGCAGCCGCAACTCGAGAATGAGCTTGCGCTCTTGGCCGGGTTCGCCCTTCTCCGCAAAGCCGGGCGTCTGGCGCGTGCTTGTGGTGAAGCGTGCATTGCCGCGGCCACCCTGACCGCCGCGCGCAGCGACAAAGCGCGCGCCCTCTTCCACGAGGTCGGCGATAACTTCCTGGGTTTCGGCGTCGCGTACGAGGGTGCCGGGCGGCACGAGCACCACCAGGGGTTCTCCCTTCTTGCCGTGCCGGTCGCTGCCCATGCCGTGCACGCCTCGGCCGGCCTTCCAGTGCGGGCGATAGCGCAGGTCGAGCAGGGTATTGAGACGCGAAGTCGCCTCGAGCACCACATCGCCGCCGTCTCCCCCATCGCCGCCATTGGGGCCGCCGTGGGGCACGTACTTCTCGCGGCGGAAACTTACGCAGCCGTTGCCGCCCGCACCGCCGATGCAGTGGATTTTTGCCTGATCGACAAACATGGCGGGGCCGCCCGGCCGCCGCGCCGGCTATTCGCCGGCGAGCGGTACGATGTCGATGTGCTTGCGCTTGTTCTTGCGCGTGGTGAACTTCACCGTGCCATCGATAAGTGCGAAGATGGTGTAGTCGTTGCCCAGGCCCGCGTTCTCGCCCGGGTGAAACGAGGTGCCACGCTGCCGGACGATAATGTTGCCGGCACGCACGCGCTGTCCGCCAAACTTCTTGACGCCGAGCCGCTGTGCATTGCTGTCGCGGCCGTTGCGCGAACTGCCGCCTGCCTTCTTGTGCGCCATAGTGTCGTACTCCCGCGGAGCGCTGTGGCTCCAAAGTTCCGTTCAACAGGCTGCCTCAGCAAAGGCGTTCAGCCCTGAATATCTGTAACCCGCAGTTCGGTGTAGTCCTGGCGGTGACCGATGGTGCGGCGATAGTTCTTACGCTTCTTGTACTTGAACACGCGAATCTTCTTGCCGCGTCCGTGCGCCGTAACTTCGCACACCACCTTGGCCGCGCCCAGGGCATCGGCACCCAGCTTCACGGCATCGCCATCGGCCAGCATGCTCACCTTATCCAACTCGATCGTTTCGCCGACGGCCGCGTCCAGCTTCTCGACGCGCACCACATCGCCGGTGCTGACCTTCAGTTGCTTACCGCCGCTGTTCACCACTGCGTACATTGCTCTCGTCTCCAGCGCTGCCGCCTGCCGGCCGGGCGCTTCGTCTTCCATCCGCCGGCGCTCCCGAAATACGGGGCGCATTGTATTCACCTTTGCACGTCCATCGTCTGGTCAGGTCGACACCTGATCTCTTCGACGCCTGGTCAGTCCTACGCCTGATCATCCCCAGGCCATCACGACCCCAGACCTCGCCTTCACCCCCCGAACGCACGCAGGACCATTCACAGCGTGGTCACTCACTCGCCACGCGGTCGCAGGCCTGCAGCACAAACTGCTGCGCGGCTACCCGCAACTCGGCCACGGCCGAGAGCGAAGCCAGGTAACTCGACTTCGCATTGCCCGGCGAAGGCAGGTTGAACGTCACGGCCTGCAACCGGCCGAACGCCCCTTCCGCCACCAACTCGTGACTGTTCTGCGTTGCCTTCGGGTCCGCAATCACGCGGACCTTGGTCTCTTCGGGGCCGACACCCGCGAGGCTGAGGGCGGCAGCGACATTCACGTTGGCCGGAAACGCCCGGCAGGCATCGCGTGCGTTGCCCTCGAACACCACCTTGGGTTCGGTCAGGGCATCGAGCTCGATGCCCTGCTCTTTCAAATAGGGCGCACCGGCGAGGCCCCTGGGCGGCTTGCGTGTGGTCAGGGTCACGCTGTGCAGCCCGGCCTCGATCGCCGCGCGTATCCCATCGAGGCCGCACAGGGCCCCGCTGGGTATATAGAGCGGTACGCGTTTGCGCACACGCTCGAACACTTCGGGCACATTCATGAGCCCGCCGACACTCATAATCAGACAGCCGCGCCCATGGCGTTCGGCCGCCTCCAGCACCTGCGGCACCACCGCGGTCGTTGCACATTCGACCAGGAAATCGGCTCGCCGGGCCGCCTCTTCCAGGTCGCAGATAGCGGCTTCAAGCTGAAACGAGCGCTTGATCCGCTGCGCGTGTTCTTCGCGCGCGTCCACCAGTGCTACGATTTCCGCCGGCAGCGTGCCCTTCTGCAGGGCGATACACAAGTCGGCACCGATATTGCCGCACCCGACCAAACCTATCTTCATGTTGGCCATGGTGCTCCTCCGTGACGCGCCGCCCGCGGTGGCGGACGTACAACGCGCACCTGAACGCGGGACAAAAAAGCACGGCTCCTGGAAGTCCAGAAGCCGAACGGGGTTGCCTTGGCCAGACGCCGTAGGATAGCAGGCAGCACTGGGGGTTTCAAGCCTCCCCCATGCCCGGGCTAGGCATACAGCGCGGCGAGGGTATCTTCGATCCACTCATCGGTAATGGGCGTGGTGTCGACAATGCTGTAGAAGAGACCGGCCTGCTCCTTGAACGCCTTCAACCCGCGCAGGCAAGCGGCCACTTCCTCGCGGGTGGCGTCGGGCACGGTGTAGCGCAGGCCACAGCGCCGGATGAGGTCGGCCGCTTCTTCCGGCGCGTTCTGCTGCAGCCGGGTCATGCAGAAGATGCCCAGCCCCACCAAGTCGCCGTGCAGGAAGTGGCGGCGCGTCAGGTGCTCGATGTGATAGGCCACGATGTGTTCGCTGCCCTCTTCCGGACGGCTGGTACCTATCTTGGCGCAGAAGGCCACCTCCTGTTGAAAGAGGTCAATAATCGTATCGATACCCTTGGGCGTCACGTCGTAGACTTCGCTGGCGTTGCGGTCGAGTTCGGCCAGGCAGGCGCGCGCTTCCTCGGCGACGTCGGGATGGTAGGCCTCGCCCGTTTGTTCGTGGGCCAGCTTCCAGTCGAAGAGGCCGGTGTGAATGCTCGCGATGTCGCAGGCGCCGGCGCGATTGAGCTCCTTGGGCGCCTTGCGGATGAGGTCGTAGTCGACGATCAGCGACTCGGGATAGCGGTCGCCGATGTACTGCACGGTCTTGTCTACGCGCACGGCAATCGTATTGGTGAGGGGCGCGTCCACCGAAACGATAGTGGGCACCAGCACCATGCTGCACTCGCGTTTCCAGGCGAGGTACTTGGCGCTGTCACAGCACGAGCCGCCGCCAATGCCGACCACCACATCGCATGGGTGCAGCGTCTTGTCGAGCGCTTCAACGGTGGGCAGGTCCATGTCTTCGACAAAGTGGACGTGGCCGGGCGACCAGTCCAGGTCTGCGCCCAGCAGCTGCCACGGGATATCCATCGTCACGACGAGCACACGCCCGGGCAGGTCTTTCAGAAGACGGACCGCGCCCGCACCCCGTTCAATCTCTGGTGCCTGATACATTGCGTTTCTCCCACTGCAGATGCCCGCCAGCGTAGCAAGGCGTGCGACGAAAAAAAAAACGGCCAGCGCAGCACAGGGGCTGGCCGGCCGCGGGCGGTACGGGCGTGTTCGCTAAGGCAGGCGCGATTGCACGTCGAGGATATCGTCGCCCCGCCCGGGCACCAGTTCGTACTGGTAGAAGAAGAAGAAGTTCTGGATATCCCCGGCCACACTGATGATGTTGTCTTGAGACAGACCGGCCACACGCTCCAGTTCTGCCTCCCAGAAATCGCTCAGCGTGGGACCGGCGACCACTTCTTCTTCGGAGAGGAAGAGGTTGAACGGCGCGGCATCGGGACTCGAGTAGACCAAATCACTGCGGACAAAGGGTAGAAGCGGATCATTCTGGGCATTGTTGTAGCTGATGATCTTGCTGCCAAAGGGTTCCCCGCCGGGCGCCGTGCCCAGCCCGAACCCGGCACCGATACCAACTGTCGGCGCCCGCAATATCTTCACAGCGCGCGTTTCATTGCGCCCATCATGGATAAGCAGCGTGCGGGTCAAGGCGCGGGGCTGTGTGTCCAGGAAACTCAACGCTTCGCGCAGGCTTGCCGAATCGTAGAGGGCCTTGCGGAAGTCCAGCAGGAAGTGGCTGCTGCCTTGCGGAAAGCCACCCGCCTGCTGAATGACAAAGCGGTTCACGAAATTGGGGTCGAAGGGCAGCGTCTCCTTATCCGACCCGTCTTCACTCAGCGCAATGCCCGCCACGTTGGCGCCAAAGGGCGCCGTGACCAGGCCCGCATAGGTAAACAGCACATGCGGGAAGCCGCGGTCCGGCACATATACGACAGGCGTCGGGAAGTACTGGGTGATACGCAGCAGGTTTTGCGAATTCGCATAACCAGTAATGCTGCCACGGTTGATGGCTGCCTCTTCGTAATAGTTCACCGAGGCCGATTCATAGGTCTCGAAGAACTGCACCGCATTGGCCTGCTGCAGTTCGCTGAGGGAAATCTGCGCACCCTCGGCCATTCCCGCCAGCTCGTCGATGATGCGCTGGTCGACAAAACCACCCGCGACCACGTTGTCCCATGCGGCCTGCAAGGCAGCCGGCGTAATGAGGTCATTCTCGGTTGTGGCCGCAGCGATATAGCGCGGGATGAACTGGCGTATCTCCGCCCCCATCAACTGGCCAATGTCGCGGCCCATCGTGAACGGGTCACCCCAGACCTGGAGCACCGATGCCCCCGGCCGCGGCCCTTCAATCGGCGAGAGCACATCGGGCAGGTCATCGCGTGTGCCTGGAAACTCGGGAAAGCCTTCCGGCGTTACGCGCACATCCGTGCTGACGATGAAGGGTGGCACCTCGCCGAGTTGGTCGTTGATGACGAAGGTCGCCGGATTGTCGAAGAACACCTGCACGAAGAAGGCGGTATAGCCCGTATCGGGGGTTGGTACGCTGGCCGAGAACCGCGTGGGCGAAAGCGGCACCGGGAACGAGGGCGTCCACGCGGCCCCGATGCGCTGCAAGCGGAAATCGCGGCCGTTGGGGTTGGTCGCCGACCACACGATGACGTCGCTGGGCGGCTCGCTGGTCTCGACCTCGATGCTGCCGTCGGGTTCGAAGCTCCAATCGATGGTCGGCCGTTCAATGTCCTGAACGACGGACAGGTAGTACGCGAGCATGGCGCTGAGCGGTGTGGGGTCGTCGAAGAAGTCGAACGAGTTGTCGAGGCCGTGATCGGTATTGGGCGCGTAATGCAGCTGCCGGTCACCCACCAGCTGGTCGAAATAGAAGTTCGAGGAGTCCGGCAGGAAGAACTGGTCGCCGGTGGAGTTGACCACGAACTTCGGCATGGTCAGGCGGTTGCGGTACGTGAACGGGTCGACGAGGTCCAGCAACGCTTCGGTCTCGGGCTGCGTATCGGCCTGCAAGAGGCGGTCGAAAATCTGTTCCTGCGCATAGTCGTAAATCGACGGCGACCAGTAACCGTACGAGCTGAAGTGGTTCTCCATCTGCTCGCGCATGTTGAGCACGTCGATAACGATCGGGATGATCGCCTTCACACGCCGCTGGGGGTCGCTGGCCGCGGTCAGCCATGTGGCCCACCCACGCTTCGAGCCGCCCGCCAAGACAAAGTCGGTAATGTCGTCGTTGTCGTCGGGCTTGAACGAGAGGTTGGGGAACTCTTCCTGGATGAAGTCCATCGCGCGGATGGCTGCACGGGTCATGGGGAACAGCACGGGCCAGGATTCATCCGGCTCCTGATTGGGGTTCGTGAAGGTCTCGAGATACTTGTCGAAGGTATACGCGATGATGGCGTCTTCGCTGCGCGTGCGAATCACGCCGTTGTCGATAAGGCCGCTGTCCGGGCTGTTCGGATCGGCCACCACGTCGGTGAGTTCATCCTCGAACACAAGCGGCTGGCCCGGGACGTTATTGATCACGCAGATAACCGTGCCGGTCAGCTTGGCGAACTCGACCAAAAAGTCGTCGATGCTCTGGTCGGTCGGGCGTGCGCTGTCGAAACTGCCCCCTGTAATCAGCAGCAGGGCCGTATCGGACACCTTGATGTCCGGCTCGATGATGCTGACCCAGTGTTCCCAGTCGGCCTCGGGCGCCATGGGCTCGGTGCCTTTGGCGAGCTTGGTATCGGTCGGGGTGCTGCCGGTATAGACCACATCGGATGCCCGCCAGTTCTGTGAAGTCATGCGTACAACATGCAGCACGCCGCCGAGCAGGTCCGTTCGGGTCACCTCGAAACCGGGCGTGCGGAATGGGAAGCTGCCGCGGTTCATGCCGGTGGGGTCGGCGGTGTCCGCCATAAAGTCATCGATGGGGCGCGGCCGGTCGACGGCCACGGCCATCTCTTTGGTGATGGAATTGCTCAATTGTTTGCCGGGGTCTTGCGACGTCACAGTCAGGGTGACGTCGTAAGCGCCGGTTTCCTGGTAGACGTGGGCCGGATTCGGCTCGTCGCTGGTATTGCCGTCGCCGAAATCCCACAAGTAGTCCACGATCGGCAGCGAACCCGCGGTCGACAGGTCGGTGAACTGCACGGTGTCGCCAATGAAGACCGTGTCGGGCGCGACGCTGAAGTCCGCGTTCGGCGGGTCCACCTCCACCACGATGTTCGAGCGGGTCGCCGTGTCGCTGCCGGCCGCATTGGTTACCGTCAGGCTGACGGTAAACGGCCCTTCGCTGGTGTAGACGGTGGAGGGATTCTGTTGTGTGCTGGTCTCGCCGTTGCCGAAGTCCCAGAACCATTCGGTAATGGGAGTGCTGCCCGGCGAGGAGATGTCTACAAACTGTACGGTCTCGTTGATGCGCGGCGTTGGCGGCATCAATTCGAAGGCCGCCGTCGGGCGGGTCGGCTGCACGACCGAGATAAAGCCGGGCTTGGTAATGCTGTCGGTATCTTCGTCCGTCGCCACGGTCAGGGTCACATCGAAGACGCCCGGACTGCTGTAGGTGTGGGTCGGGCTGGTGTCGTTGCCTTCCAGTACGGTGCCGTCCCCAAAATCCCACGTGCGCGAGAGGATGGGACGCGTCGCCGCGCTATCGTCGGTGAAGGTGACGCTTTGCCCCGCATTAATCTGGCGGGGCTGCGCCGTGAAGTCAGCCTGCAGATCGCTCGGCACGACATTGATAAAGGCCTCACGCACCAGGGTCTCTTCACGTTGCGCCGTGGTCGCCGTGAGTGCGACCCGGTAGAAGCCCACAGCCTCGTAGCTGTACGTGGGGTTTTGTTCGGTGCTGGTGCCGCCGTCGCCGAAGGTCCAGAAGAATCCGGTCACGGGCCCGGCGCTCGCTAGCGTAGCCACCTGCGCGCTCAACTGCACGGGGTCGTCCACTTGTACGGTGCGCGTGTTCGCTGTGAAGTCCGTCACCAGGTCATCGTCGAGCGACACGGTCACGGTCTGGACGCTCGCGCCATCTGCGCTGATCGTCAGCGTGGCCTCGTTTTCGCCCAACTGCGTAATGGAACGATCAACGACGATAGCGACCTGCACATCTCCCGGATCGCCCGGCAGACAACCATCGCTCGGACCCGTGCAGTCCTGGGGCGCCACCCAGGCCGCATCCGAGCGAATGGTGAGTGGACCCGGGTCGACGGTGCCCGCAGGCGTGCGGATAGTGAGGGTGACCTGGTTGGTGGTCAGCCCGAAATCCAGGGTTTCAGGGGTGGCCAATAGGGCCGTGCCGGCCGCAGGTGTATCGCTGAAATCGGGGGCGGCAGGGCAGCCACTGATCAGGAGAGCGACGCAACCAAGACACAATGAAAGACTTACCGAAAAACGGCGCCGAGACATACCGCTCACTCTCCTCACGCCATCGGAGCCAATCGGCCCAGTGGCCAGTCCAAGTTCCCACGCTGCCCGCATGATGCCAAGATGCGCTGAAGTCGTCAACAATTTTAGTCTGGATTGCTTGTCTTATTACAAACCGGGTCACATGTCGTAGAAACTGCCGGCCATGCGCGTAGGATTCGAGAGCGACGAAGTGCTATCTTTCCTGCGAAACAACCGCTGCCCCGGTTCAGTTTAAATAGGCGGAACGCGGGGTCGTCTGCCTTAGGGGCGCCCTTGCGCACAGGCCTGAAACTGCTGAAACGCAGCCGGGGTCGCACGCGTAGTGTTGCTGTAGAATTCGCAGCCTGAGTGGGTCACGCATGCCTTAGGGCGTCGCGCCGCCACTTCGCTGCACAGGGATTGGAGTAAGAATGAGACATCCGCTTTGGCTGGTCGCGGCCGCAACGATGCTCGCGCTTGCCGGCTGCAACGAGGCCGAGAGCAAGCAGAGTGAACCGGAAAAAGCGGAGCAGGTTCGGATTCCCGTGCGGGCACAGGCGCCGGAGCGCGACAGCATCTCGGCGTATTTCGAGACAAACGCACGCATCATTGCCGAGAATCGCGTGGAAGTGATGGCCAAGGGCTCGGGCCTTGTAACCGCGCTGAACTTTGAAGAGGGCGACCGCGTGGACGAGGGCGCCGTGCTGGCCGAACTCGAGCGCGACGAACTGCAGGCGCAGGTCCAGCAGGCGCAGGTCAACGTACGGCAGAACCGCTATCAGATGGAGAAGGCGGTCGAGCAGTACGAGAAGGGCATCCTGAGCGAAGTGGAGGCGGAAAACGCGCGCTTTGCCTACGAAGCCGCGGTGGCCAGCCTCGACGTTCAGAAGCTGGCGCTGGAGAACCAGACCCTGCGCGCGCCCATCTCGGGCGTGATCGCGGCGCGCAATATCAACGAAGGCCAGATGATCAGTGCGGGCACACCGGCGTTTACCATTGTCGACCCGCAAAGCTACATCCTGCCCATCACGCCGCCGGAGAACCAGTTGCCGAACCTGGCGCTGGGCCAGTTGGCGAAGGTACGGATCGACAGTGTGGACGACCAGGAGTTTGATGCGCGTATCCGGCGTGTGAATCCGACGGTGGACGCGACCACGGGCACCGTAAAGGTGGTGCTCGATTTTGCGCCCGAGGCACGCCCGCATCTGCGCGAGGGTTCGTTTGCGCGGGTGCGGCTGGTGATGGAGACGCGTGAGGACGTGCTGGTGGTGCCGAAGGATGCCGTGATCGAGGAGAACGCCCGCAAGTATCTGATGCTGGTCGAAGAAGAATTGGACGCAACGCCTTCGGACACCGGCCCCGAGACGGGGTATGAAGAGGATTCCGGCGAAGCGGCGCGCCGCCTGGTGGCGAAGCGTGTCGAAATCAACACGGGTCTGGAAGACGCCAACCAGATCGAGGTGATGGAAGGGCTGAGCGATGAAGACCTCGTGGTGACGCTTGGCCAGCATACGCTGAAGCCGGGCTCGCCGGTAACCGTGCAAACCGCGGAAGAAGCCATGGAAGCGCGTTCGGGGCTTTCCGCGGATAAGGCGCTGGGCCGGGCCATCGGCCGCAGCATGACCGAATACTAAGCGGCCGATTGCGCCGCCCAGCACCGGCCCGGCAGAGCGGTCGGGACATGGGTCCATGAGCGAAGCACCTGCCGATTCGGCCACACCGGCCACCAGCAGCGGCCAGACGCCGCCCCCTACCCGTCACCACCGGTTGGCCATTACACGGCCGGTCACGGTGGCGATGTTGTTCCTGACCCTCATCGTCTTCGGGGTGCGCAGCTACCAGCAGTTGCCGGTCAACCTGATGCCGGACATCTCGTACCCGACGCTCACGGTGCGCACGGAGTACGAGGGCGCCGCGCCCGCCGACGTGGAGAAACTGGTCACGCGCCCGCTCGAAGAGATGCTGAGCATCGTGAGCGGGATGGAACAGATCAGCAGCATCTCGTCGCCCAGTCTTTCCGAAATCATTCTCGAGTTCGGGTGGGACACGGACATGAACACGGCGATGCAGGACGTGCGCGACCGGCTCGACCTGTTCGACCCGCCGGAAGGGGTGACGGAAAAGCCGGTCATCCTGCGCTACGACCCGACGCTGGACCCGGTGATGCGCGTGGCCATCACGCCGGCGAATGTGTTGGCTGGCGGCACACCGGCCCTGCGCATGGCCGAGGAACAGGAAGCGCTGACGGCGATTCGCGAAGCCGCAGAACGGTACCTGAAGAGCGACCTCGAAGCCGAGGTAGGTATCGCACAGGTGGAGGTGAAGGGCGGCCGCGAGGAAGAGATTCAGGTACTGGTCGACGCCGACCGCGTCAAGAGCCTGGGCCTGAGCATCGAGGCGGTGGTCAACAGCCTGCGCCAGCAGAACATCAACCTGAGCGGCGGCCGTCTGCAGGAAGGCAAGACGGAGTACCTGGTTCGCACGCTGAACGAGTTCGCCTCGGTCAGCGAGATTGGCGACAGCATTGTGGCGGCCCCCAGCGGGCAGGCCATTCGCCTGAACGATGTGGCCGAGGTCTACGCGGGCACGAAAGAGCGCGAGACGATCGTTCACATCAATGGCGTGGAATCGGTCGAAATCGAGGTCTTCAAGGAAGGCGACGCGAACACGGTCGAGGTCGCCAACCGCGTCAAGGATCTGCTCGGGCTTGAGCGGGGTCTGGGCTTCTTCGAGTCGATGGCCTATGCGCCGGATGCAGTGCGGGTCATGTCGGCCTCGCGCTCGAACGGCGAGGAGCTGAGTTTCGCCGAGGCCCGTGACCAGGTCATCGACGAGGCGCGCGCCGCTTCGCTGGCCACGCGCCTGCCCGAAGCGATTGACCTGACCCTGATTAGCGACCAATCCGAGTTCATCGAAAGCGCCATATCCGAGGTACAAGAGGCCACGCTGGTCGGTGGCGTGCTGGCGCTGATCGTGTTGTTCTTCTTCCTGCGCGAACTGCGCAGCACCCTGATTATCGGCGTGGCCATTCCCATCAGCGTGGTCGCCGCGTTCGTACCCATGTACATGGGCGAATTGTCGCTCAACATCATGTCACTCGGCGGGCTCGCGCTGGGCGTGGGCATGCTGGTCGACAACTCCATCGTCGTGCTCGAGAGCATCTTCCGATGCAAGGAAGAGGGCGACGATGTGGTGGATGCGGCCGAACGCGGCACGCGCGAAGTGGGCGCGGCGGTCACGGCGTCTACCCTGACGACGGTGTCGGTCTTCTTCCCCATCACATTTGTGGAAGGTATCGCGGGGCAGTTGTTTCGCGACCTCGCCCTCACTGTCACCTTCTCGCTGCTGGCCTCGCTGCTGACCGCCCTTTTCCTGATCCCGATGATTGCGTCGCGCCGCAGCCTTGCGCTGCAATCCGACCGCGAAGTGGTCTGGCTGCTGCGCGCCTACCGCGAAGCACGGGGCGACGGTGAGCGCTCGCGCTTTACCGCACTACTCTCGGTCGTACCGCTGGGCGTGCGCTATGCGTTCGACGCCGTGCGGCAGGCCTTCAGCGACACCTTCGGTCCGGCTGGCCGCGCGATGCGTGCACCGCTGCAACAGGCCACCGCGACCAACATCGCGAAGGCGCTTGTGGCCGTCTTGTTCTTGCCGGTGCTCTGCGCACTGTATCCGTTCCAGTTGGCGTTGCGGCTGGCCGCGGCCCTCGCCGTCACGCTGTTTTTCGGTATCTGCCTGTTCTTCCTGGGCCTCTGGTTCCTGGGCGCAAAGGTACTGGGGGCGATCCTGTGGTTGCCCCTGAAACTCTTTGACGCCGGCTTCGAAGGCTTTCGCCGCGGCTATCGCGTGGCGCTGGTGCAGGCGCTTCGCTTTGGCCCCGTCGTTGTCTTGATTACCGCCGCCCTGGCCATCCACGCCAGCTACGTGGCCGTGGACCTGGGCCGCGAATTGATTCCGCCGATGCGCCAGGGTGAATTCGGCATTCGCATGGAAGCGCCACCGGGCACGCGTCTCGAGGAAACCGAAGAGCGCGCGCAGGTGCTGGAAGACCTGATTCGCGCGCGGCCGGAAGTCGAGACCGTGACGGTCGAGATCGGCTCGGAAGACGACGAGGCCAGCGGCACCGAACGCGGCGAAAACGCGGCACAGTTCACCATTCGCCTGAAGCCGCAGCAGGAGGTGGTGGAACTGGTGGACATGGCGGCGCTCGAGGCGCAGTACGGCGAGAGCGAAGTCACGCCGCATTACCAGGACCTCATCATTGAAGACCTGCGCCGGTCGATTCGCCGCGTCTCGCCCGACGACATCACCTTCACCTTGCCCAGCCTCTTCAGCTTCAAGACGGCGATTGAATTGCAGATCGTCGGCGAAGACCTGGACATTCTGCGCAGCATGGGCCGGCGCACGCTGGCGGAGATTCAGGACATCGGGGGACTGAAGGATGCCGAGCTGAGTTTGAAGCCTGGCTACCCCGAGGTGATTATTGAACTCGACCGCGAGTTGCTGGCGAACATGGGCCTGACCGCGAGCGGCGTGGCAGAACGGCTGCGGCGCGAAGTACAGGGTGAGGTGCCGACGCGCTTCAATGCGCAGGGCGAGAAGATCGACATACGCGTGCGCACCGACCGCACCCGGCTGAGTAGTGTGCGCGACTTGCGCAGCGTCTCC